>NZ_CAWNHY010000001.1:0-13647 GCF_963874335.1 Vibrio sp. V10_P2A27P122
GTTTTATTAAAATATTACAAATTATTATCGCTATTGTGGTTGGGGTTTTCCTCGGCTATGACCTTATTCTACATGGCATCAGCATCTTCGATGATAAGTACGTCACAATCACCTGCGTGTTATGGGTGATGCTTGAGGCTGCATTGTTTGTGATTTATAAATTAATAGAAGATGATTGAGCCGATGTGAGCGGCTCAACACAGAACAGCGAATTTTTTGGCCAAAAAAGCCTAAGCCTCTGATTCTTGTCAGGGGCTTTTTGTTCATCTCTGATTAAGGTGAATACACATAAAGTAGCGTCATCAAATGAAGTGGAGTGAGTGAATGAAGCACATTCGTCGAGAAATGACTGATTTAATTAACCGTGGATTAGATTCGCATGTTCGAATTGCTGTCACGGGGTTATCGCGAGCGGGGAAAACGGCTTTTATTACCTCCTTAGTGAACCAATTACTGCACACCTCTACCCATGATAATTTACCGCTATTTTCCGCAACGCGTGACCGACGCATTGTGGGTGCAAAACGTGTCCCTCAAACTAACTTAATGGTTCCACGCTTTGCTTACGATGAAGCGATGTCACAGTTACACAGCGAACCGCCACATTGGCCTGTGCCCACTCGTGACGTCAGCGAGATTCGCCTAGCGATCAAATACAAACCTAAAAAGCGCAGTAAAAAATTATTTGGTCACACGGCCACACTTTATCTCGATATCATCGACTATCCGGGGGAATGGCTGTTGGATCTGCCTCTGCTCGAAATGACCTATGAACAGTGGTCAGAACAGCAGTTTTCAGCGCTAAGTGAACTACGTTCCTCATTAGCCGAGCCGTGGCTTGAAGGGTTAGCTAAACTTGATGTAACACAAGACGCCAATGAGCAAAAGCTTACTTCACTGTCGATGCTGTTTACGGAGTATTTGCACGCGTGTAAAAATGCCGGTTTGCATTGGGTGCAACCGGGGCGTTTTGTGTTGCCGGGAGAGCTAGAAGGTGCGCCTGTTCTGCAATTTTTCCCATGCCGTAATCCGTACGGTGAAGACAAGCCGGCTCCCAATAGTAATTACAGCATGTTAAAAGCACGCTATGAAGAATACCAAAACAAGGTTGTGAAAGCTTTTTACAAAAATTATTTTGCCACGTTTGATCGGCAGATTGTGTTAGTCGATTGCTTATCTCCACTCAATGACGGCTACGACTCCTTTTTGGATATGCGTCGTGCGCTTGAACAGATTATGCATAGCTTTCGTTATGGTCGTAATGGTTTACTCAAGCGTCTGTTTGCACCCAAGATAGACAAAGTGCTGTTTGCCGCAACCAAAGCGGATCATGTCACCCCTGAACAACACCCGCATTTGGTGTCGTTACTGCAGCAGATGGTTCATCCTGCTTGGCAAAGCGCCGCCTATGAGAATATTGAGATGAGTTGCATCAGTATGGCATCGATACAGGCCACACAAGCGGGTTTTATTGATAGCGGTGAGCGCACCATTCCAGCCTTACAAGGTGTGACGCTCAATGGCGAAACTTTGACCATTTTCCCCGGTGATGTGCCGAAAAAGTTACCTAACAAAGAGTATTGGCAGCATCAAGGGTTTGAATTCACCAGTTTTAAACCAAGAGCATTTAGCTGTGATGAACCTTGCCCTCATATCCGTTTAGATAAAGCGTTGGAATATTTAATTGGAGATAAGCTGAAATGAGTGATTTAAAAACCAAGCAAATCTTTAATCAAAAATTAGAACCACAACAGAAGAGTACGCCAGAGCTTACGGCTCAACAGCAATTTCAAAATAATGAAGCCTTCATTCCAATGCCGATCAGCAATGAAGAGAGTGCTGCGGAAAAAGAGTTGGAGCAAATCATTCGTCCACCACAAGGTCGGAGATGGCGAGCTGCGGCATTAGTTATAAGCTTTGCAGGTTTAATCGGTTGGCAAGCTATCGATTCAGTTATCACGGCGATTCAATCAGCGGACTGGTTAGCATTAGGCTGGGCGGGATTTATTGCTGGTTTGGCATCGTTAGGCTTAAGTACCTTAATCAAAGAGCTGTGGAAGTTACGAGCACTTCGCCATCATTTTAGTATTCAAGAGCAAAGCGAACAGCTTATGCAAACCGACAGCGTTGGTCATGGGCTCGCGTTCTGCCAAGCTCTAGCTAAACAAAGTGGCATAAAAACCGAAAGCCCAGCCTATGATCGTTGGTTAAACAGCGTTAATGCTTCACACAGCGATGCTGAAATACTCGATATGTACGATGCTATGGTGGTGAGTGAACAAGATAAACAAGCAACCAAAATCGTCTCACAATATTCAACAGAAGCGGCAGCACTAGTGGCAATTAGCCCTTTAGCCATCGCAGATATGTTGTTAGTGGCATGGCGTAATTTCACTATGATTGATCAACTGGCAAAACTGTATGGAGTGCCATTGGGTTACTGGTCTCGTCTCTCTTTATTTAAGTCCGTATTGATTAATATGGCTGCGGCAGGTGCCAGCGAACTCGCCATCGACGCCAGCATGGATCTCCTTTCTATGGATTTAGCCGGAAAGGTATCCGCGCGGGCAGGGCAAGGTTTAGGAGTGGGAATATTGACCGCTCGTCTTGGTTTGAAAGCCATGGCACTGCTCAGGCCGATGGCATGGCAGCCAGACAGAAAAGTAAAATTAGGGGCGATTCGCAAACAGATCGTCGCAAGAATCGCCGCGCTTACGGTGAAATAAGCAACATTTATCAAATAATATGCCCGAATGTGAACCTCAAAACATGAGATAACTTGACGCCATACAAGGCTTGATAGAAACTACTGTCAACTTTTCCTGACACTTTTTATTAGGATTTTTAAGTGCGTCTTGAAGTCTCTTGTGAAGATAGACTCGGCCTAACCCGAGAACTGCTCGATATTCTTGCATCGAGAAACATTGATTTGCGTGGGATTGAAATCGATGTCATCGGCATTATTTACCTCAACTGCCCTGACATTGATTTTGAAACATTCAGTGAATTGATGGCTGAAATTCGCCGAATTTCTGGCGTAAAAGATGTTCGGAAAATTCAATTCATGCCCATGGAGCGGCATAACACCGAGTTAATTTCATTACTCAACAACGTGCCTGATGCGGTGCTGGCGATTGATCTGAAAGGGTTTGTTGATATGGCAAACTATTCAGCGTTATCGCTGTTTAACAAAACAGAGAAAGAGGTGATAGGGCAGCCGATTTCTGCATTATTACCTTTCTTTAACCTATCACGCTGGCTTGAAGGCAACAAAGCACGACAACGTGAGGAGATCGTGCACGATGGTCTCGATTATCTGATGGAGATGATGCCTGTTTATATTACGGGTGAGTCGAAAGAATCCACCTTGGCGAGTACCATGATGATGATTCGTTCTAAAAGCCCTAGCGGCGGCGTCGATGATGCTTTGCCCTTACACAATAATCTTGGTTTTGAACATTTTGTCGGAGTTTCTAACCGCCATAAAGCGCTCATTAGCCAAGCTAAGAAGCTGTCAATGCTTGATCAACCTTTGCTTATAGAAGGCGAAACCGGAACGGGTAAAGAGATGTTGGCCAAGGCTTGTCATAATCGCTCTCACCGTGCCTCCTTTCCTTTCTTAGTTCTGAGTTGTGCTTCAATGCCGGATGATGTTGCGGAAACGGAGTTGTTTGGTCATGCGCCAGGGTCATTTAATCATCAACAAGGCCATAAAGGTATTTTTGAACAGGCGAATGGCGGCACCGTTTTTCTCGATGAAATCGGGGAGATGAGCCCTCATTTACAAATTAAACTACTGCGCTTCTTGCAAGATGGTACATTCCGCCGCGTTGGTGAGGAGCATGAAGTTCATGTTAATGTTCGTGTGATTGCCTCGACGCGTCACAAGTTGGCAGATTTAGCCGAATCAGGCGCATTTCGTGAAGATCTTTTTTATCGTCTGAATGTGTTAACTCTCCGTATTCCTACTTTGCGTGAGCGGTCTAACGACATTCAGCCATTGCTTGAGCTGTTCGTGGCGAAACACATTAAGAAAATGGGTATGGTCAAACCACTACTAGCGGAAGATTTGGCGGATCAGCTCTCTCATTACCAATGGCCAGGCAACGTACGACAGTTGGACAACATGGTGCTCAGGGCGCTAACGGAGATGTCTGATAATCAGTTAACAGTGGACCTCTTCCATCTGCCGCAGCTTGAAACCGTTCATACTGGCAATACCCATGTCAATCTTGATGGCTCATTAGATGACATCATGAAAGAGTATGAATCTCAAATTTTGGAACGTTTATATCAGTCTTTCCCTTCAAGCCGTAAGTTGGCTAAGCGTTTAAACGTATCACACACCTCTATCGCCAATAAGCTACGCGACTACGGAATTAGGAAAAATTGATGCAGTCATGCAGCACCTTGTCCCAAGTGTATGAAGTGGACAATGATATTTTAGTGCGAACCGCAAAACTTGAAGATGCGGAGATGATCGCCGCCTATTTTACGAGTAATCGTGAACATTTACGGCCTTGGGAACCTAAGCGAGAAGCGGCGTTTTTTGAGGCTCACGGGTGGGCACAGCGGCTGATTAAACTTGGTGAGCTGCATAAAATGCAATTAGGCTATTATTTGCTCATCATCGATATTAACAGTGGTGACATGCTTGGCACCATTTCGTTTAGTAACCTCTCACGCTTTCCATTTTATGCTTGTAATCTCGGCTATTCGTTAGCGAAGAATGCACAAGGTAAAGGCATCATGGGCCGTGCATTAAAAATGGCGTGCCACTACATGTTTAAGGTACAAAACCTACACCGTATCATGGCTGGTTATATGCCAATCAACAAACGCAGTGAAGCGGTGTTGATGAAAATGGGCTTTCAGGCCGAAGGTTACGCTAAAAATTATTTGCTCATTGATGGCCAATGGGAAGATCACAACCTAACAGCATTGATTAATGCTGATTGGCGCCCAAGCTAATGGGTTATCGTTTTAAAAGTAAAGCGGCTATATTCACAAGTCAGCTAAAACATTAAGGAAATTCAATGTCGTATTTGCCTTTGGATCAATACCAAAGAAAATGGATTTTCACTCACCAATCAATGCCAGTTCCTGAGCAAGATCTGGTGCATATTAAACCCATGTCTCAAGCCAGAGCGGCTCAGTTTTGGCTGGAAAATATCAGTGCTCAAAGCCCAGATTCAGAGAGGTTAAGTTCTCAAGATTGGCCTCGTAAAGCAGGCAGTTGGATCAATGAAATCAGTTGGATGAAAGAATGGGAAAGTGACGATGAATCATTACCCGTTGATATTTTGGCCCATATTGATTGGCAAAATGACGTGACCGTTTATTTTTGTTATGAAAAGTACAATATTATCGAAACCCAATGGTCGGTATTTAAAAAATACTGGAAAAATTTCTTATTTTACGATGATGGGCCAATTTTATTGGGGCGTCGCCGTGCTCAAGCGTTATGGTTTGGTTCAAATGGCAAAGTCAAATTGGGTAATAGAAAGTAACGAATAAACGAATAAACGAATAAAAAGCAGCCTAGGCTGCTTTTTATTCGTTCTACAGTACTCGAAAGTTATTTAATTGATACAAACTTTATAACATCACGCTACCCATTCTTTCCTATACTGATCATAAGATATGTTCGGGAGGGCGCATGGACGATAAAATTCTCCAGTCTGTTGTTGAAATTACGGGGCAGAAAAATGCGGTGTCATTGGGTTATTGTGTCATCAGCGCTCTAGTCGAGATGTTGCCTCTGAAATCGGCCTGCTTAGAACATTACATTGGACCTCATTCCTATGTCATTGCAAAAGCTACTATCTGTAGCCGGATACCTGGAAAATTTGAAATTAACTGGGAATATGAGGGCGAGACGGTTCCAAGTTATGAACATAACCATTCTGATATCGAGCCTAAAATAGAAGATTTAGGTACAAACGGATACCATTGCATTTACCCTATTGCGATCAACGATAGTTTTTCTGCTAGGTTGTCTCTGATTCTAAAAGTTCCGCCCAAACAATATCGAATGCTCATTGAAGGCTTTGTTAAAATTTACCAAAATTACGTTTTATTATTGCATGAAAATGAGCGTGACAAACTGACAGGGTTGTTGAATCGAAGGACGTTAGAGGATAGGTTGCGCCTTAGCTTTGATGTGCTTCCTGAAACGGCGACAGTAGGCTCAGTGATGCCTTGGGTTGCCATCATTGATCTCGACCATTTTAAACGGATCAATGATAATTTTGGCCATCTGATTGGCGATGAAGTTTTGCTCTTGGTGGCTCAGCAAATGCAGAATTTTTTTCTTAATCAAGAACAACTGTTTCGGTTTGGAGGAGAAGAGTTCGTCATTATTTTCCCTGCCAGTGAGTATGAGGTCGTGCTAAACAGAACCGAGAGGTTTAGACAGCACATCGAGCAGTTTCGTTTTCCTCAGGTTCAACATATCACGCTTAGCATTGGTATCTGCTCTATCTCGCCAAGAGAATATCTCTCAACGATTCTAGATAGAGCAGACAAAGCACTCTACTTCGCCAAAAACCACGGCCGCAATCAAGTACAATGTTATGAAGACTTGTTGCGTAGCGGTGTATTCATTGAAAACGAAGAGGGGGACAGTAGTGCCGAACTATTTTGAACGGTTCACCTTATTTCTTCGCCGATAGCGTGCTACCCATTGAGGCAGTGATGATCATCGTAATGGCGATCCATTGCGTTAAGCTTAATTGTTCTTGAAGAATAATTAATCCAGCTAATGCGGCGATAGCGGGCTCTAAGCTCATTAACACACTAAAGTGTTGTGTAGACAAACGCTTTAAAGCCGACATTTCTAGGCAATAAGGTACCGCGCTTGAAAGAATCGCGACAGATAACGCCATAGGCAGTATTGACCACGTAAAAATAGACGCCTCTGATAATACAACGCCGATTGGAAACGCAAACAGGGCCGCAATCGTCATCCCTATCGCAACGGTTGCGCCTCCAGAACCGACACTTCCCGCCCTTTGACCAAACCATATGTAGGCTGCCCAGCATCCGCCGGCCGCTAAAGCCAGTGCAACGCCAATCGGATCAAGTGCATCGACACCCGTTAGATCGGGCAATAAAAAAACAATGCCCAAAATAGCAAGCGCAACCCAAATCAGATCTTTTTTGCGTTTAGATGAGAGAAATGCAATGAGTAATGGCCCAGAAAACTCCAACGCAACCCCAATACCAAGAGGAATTCGTTCAATAGCAAAATAGAACATCAGTTGCATGCCACCTAGGCTTGCTCCGTAAATGATCATTGAGCGCCATTGTGAAAGAGAAAGTCGTAACTGCCATGGGCGAAAAATCATTAACAGTATTAATGCAGAGAGACCAACGCGCAGTGCAATTGTTCCACCTGGGCCAACAATAGGAAATAACTGTTTGGCTAGTGACGCGCCAGATTGAATGGTGGTCATGGCCAAGAGTAGAGTTAACACAGCCAAGAATATAGGAGATTTAATCGGTCGCATGCGCATCCATATGAAATAAAAGGAACGGGCCGATTATGCCTGAAAAATAAAGGGGTTAATAGGAACAACGAGCGGTGAATTAAAAGGGGATACCGTGAGTGCAAAACACTCACGGACCAAAAGATAAATAAGTGGGCTTGGCTTAGTGGATGTAGAAACGAGGGTTTGCCGTTCCCCAAATCGTATACAGTTCAGGGAATATGAGCTCTGCATTTTCTTCCAGCTCACTGACAGTGATTCGGCCTTGCTTTTGCGCGCCAAACAAGGTGACTTCCTGATTAGGAAGGACGCCTTTCACATCGGTTACGTCAACCAATGTGGTGTTCATTGAAGTTACTCCAACCACCTTTGCTCGTTGACCGTTAATCAATACGTCACCGCGATTGCCCATTTTTCTTGGGTAACCATCTGAATAGCCAACAGGCAGATTTGCCAAAACACTCTCTTTGGTTACGCGGTATGTACTGTCATAGCCAACAGTGCTTCCTTTAGGAAGATGATGCAATGACGCAATACGTGTTTTGAATGAGACGATTGACGGATATTCCGGGTTAGTTGGTAAGTCGCCATATAGGACGCCGCCAGGACGTACCATATCAAGTTGTGCTTCCGGTACATTGAGAGCAGTGTAGGAGTTGGCAACATGCAAAATCAGTTCATCGCGTTTTAGGTTTGCTTGCTGAATCAACCAAGCTGAATTGGTATTAAAACTGGCCAACTTGCTGCGGATTTCGTCTGGATTGTAATTGGGGAAATGCGTCATTATCCCAACAATTTGTATGCCACTTTGAGTAGCAATCGCAATCGATTCTTGTTTTCCTGCATCGGTTGACATATCGATACCATTACGTCCCATACCACCATCATTTAATGCCAAATGTACTCTTATCGTTTTACCTTTTTGCTGGCTTAGCTGAGCGAGTTGCTCAGCTTGTATTTTACTACCGATTAGCTCTTCGATATCGAACTCGACACTTTGTGCGATTTCATCAATGCTCGCAGAGCGAACACGCATCAACTGGCCTTTAAACCCGCTCTCACGTACGGCTCTAGCCTCTGCATTACTGGTAATTGCGATACAAGGGATCCCTTGCGCGAGAATAGTTGGCATTAAACCGCGAATACCGTTGCCGTAAGCATCTGCCTTCATCACGGCGCAAATTTTAGTTTGGCTGTTGATGTGGCTCTTAAACTGCTCAATATTTTGTTTGAATTGGCCAAGATCGATCTCAAGCCAAGTATTGGATTGCTGAATTTCTTGTATAGAAGGCTCACTGACGTTAAGGCTTAAAGGTGCAGAAGTCGCTGAAAAAGAGGGTAAAGCCATGGCAATTGACAGTGTAAGAAAAGAGGCTTTGAAATTCATTCTATCTCCTAGGTAAGTAAAAACAAGAAAGCCCCGTTAGGGGCTGACTCTATTTTAGTTAAGTTTGAAACGCCCCATTGCGTCTTGCAATGTGACCGATAATTGACTGAGTTCGTGGCAAGCTTGCGCCGTTTGTTCTGAACCCTGCGCGACTTCTTGTGACGCCGTATGAATATTTTCAATGTTGCGGCTTAGTTCATCGGCAACTGAATCTTGTTCACTACAAGCGCTGGCGATTTGTGTTCCCATATCCGCAATTTGAGCTACTGAGTTTTCAATTGAAACCATCAATTGCTGCGAGTGGGTTCCTTGAACGACGCAAGAGTCAATGCTGACGCGCGAACGTTCGGTTGCTTCTTTTGCTTCGCCTGCCATGGTTTGTAATTTTTCAATAATGGTTGTGATTTCGCCAGTTGAAGCTTGAGTTCTTCCCGCAAGGGTGCGCACTTCATCGGCAACAACAGCAAAGCCTCGGCCAGATTCACCAGCGCGGGCTGCTTCAATCGCAGCGTTCAGTGCCAATAGGTTTGTTTGCTCAGCGATGTTACGAATAACGTCAAGTACCACGTTAATTTGTGTGGATTGTTGTTCTAAATTTGCAACGGTTTCGCCAGCCTGACCAATAATTGTAGCCACTTGTTGAATGGAGCTCACCATCGCGGCATTGTCTGTCGCACCCTCTTTGGCTTTAGTGTTGGCACTACTTGCTTGTGATGCTGAGTCTTCCGTGTTGCGTGCTACATCGGCCACTGCGGCTTTCATTTGCGTCATCGCTGTTGCGACTTGTGTGATCTGATATTGCTGCTCTTTCATACCTTGAGCTGAGATATTGGAGATTTGACTCATCTCTTCCACAGCACTGCTTAGTTGTGTTACAGCGGAGATGATCTCTTCGATCAGTTGACGTAAATTGTTCTGCATCTTTTGTGAGGCATCGGCAAGTTCACCTAATTCGTCATTGCCAATAGCATTACGATCGATCTGTTTTGCTAAGTTACCTTCTGCAATCGCGTTTGCTTGGTCAACAACCAAACGCAAAGGCCCACAAATTATGCGAGTCAAGAAGAGGGTGATAATGACCATGACGACGATAATGGAAACATTACTGATACTTGATGAAGTGTTCAGTGTGTCAACTGCTTTAAGAATATAGCTTTTGTTGCCATCCATTGCTTTTTGCAAGATGCCAATCAGCGTTTTTATGTCGGCTTCAATTTTCGTGAAAGTTTCAAGCGATTGATTCAGTAGTTTGTGGGCATCGCTTTTATTATTGCTTTCTAAAGCCTGATTAAACTGAGTCACAATGTTTATATAACTATCCCAGTTACTCATCAGTTTTCTAAATGTCTGCTCTTCTTCGCCTGGCCAAACACTTTTACCATACTGTTTTAAACCTGCATCAACCTCTTGTTGTAATTGACGGCTAGTCACTAGGCGTTGTTTCACTTCGTTTATATCATCGGTGAGCAAGGAAGCAAACTGCGTACGACGCCAATAGGAGAGTTTATCTCCCATTGAATCTACGTGTTGTAGTGCGGGCAGTGTATCGTCGGCAAAATTCACCAACTGACTTTTAACTTCTTGGAGTTCGCTATATAAAAACCAAGCGAAGAGGATGTTGATTAAAGCGATGAGGCTAAATGAGCCTGCAATTTTCTGTCTGATGGATAGATTTTTTAAAAACATGAATGAGTTACCTTTGATTGTTTTTGTCAAAAGTCGCTTGAGCGAACAACATCCATTTACCGACAATGTGATCTACATCCTAATTGGTCGCGGATATTATCATGTTATCTATAAATTGACGATACCTATACTATTAAAGTAGCAGATGTTTGATTGTGCAAAGATAAAACGATTGATTAATTTTAATGATGTGAGGGTGGTTGATTATTGGTTTAACACCTAAGAGTGGTGAGAGGATTTGCAAGCGACCCCTCATTCTGAGTATTTGCCTTAGTGGTAATCGTTGTTCATTGATCTAACACCAAACTTTTTGCTGAGTAACTGTAACATAATGGCAACGTTGTTCGAGATTCAAGTACACCTCTAATTATCGTTTCTATGAGTACTCAGGAAGAGTTTATATGGTGCGTCCTTACTTAAAATTTATCATCCCTATTTTAGTTCCATTACTTATTTTATTGTTGCCTATGACCGCTTTCCCTTTTGAAGGGATGACCGTAATACAGCAGCGAGTGATTGCCATCTTTTTGCTCGCCGCTCTTTGTTGGGTATTTGAACCGATCCCAATCTATGCCACATCGGTAGTCGTGATCGTGCTAGAGCTCCTAATGGTATCGGATAAAGGTATCTGGTTTATGAGGCTTGCTGAGGGAGAAGCTCATTTTGGTGGCTTGCTAAAACATACTGATATCATGGCGACGTTTGCCAGCCCAATTATTATGTTGTTTTTGGGTGGCTTTTTCTTAGCCATGGCCGCCACTAAGTATCGCTTGGATGTCAACCTTGCACGAGTGCTGCTCAAACCATTTGGCCAGAATCCCAAGTATGTCATGTTAGGCTTGATGTTAATTACTGGTATCTTCTCGATGTTTATGTCCAATACCGCAACAACAGCGATGATGCTTTCCATCTTAACGCCAGTCATCGCAGTGTTTGGCCCAAAAGATCCAGGGCGAATTGCTTTTGCTTTGTGTATTCCGGTCGCCGCTAATATTGGCGGTATAGGTACGCCAATAGGTACTCCTCCCAATGCGATCGCATTGAAATATCTGGTCGGTGAAAATTTAATTACCTTTGGTGAATGGATGGCCTTTGGGGTGCCGTTTGTGATCATAATGATGGCACTCGCATGGGTATTGATTAGCGCCATGTTTAAAGCAGAGCAACAAAAAATTGAATTGACCATTAAAGGTAAATTTTTAAAAACACCAAAAGCCATTATTGTGTATGTCACCTTTGCTCTGACCATTCTTCTTTGGTTGATGGGCTCAACCCATGGTATGAACTCTTATACTGTTGCACTGATACCCGTGGCTGTCTTTTCTCTTACTGG
This sequence comes from Vibrio sp. V10_P2A27P122, assembly GCF_963874335.1. NCBI lineage: Bacteria > Pseudomonadati > Pseudomonadota > Gammaproteobacteria > Vibrionales > Vibrionaceae > Vibrio > Vibrio sp. V10_P2A27P122. The sequence continues at coordinate 11,897 of NZ_CAWNHY010000001.1, forward strand.
CATCATCAACAAAGAAGATCTAAAGAAAATTTCTTGGGATGTGCTGTGGTTAGTGTCTGGTGGTATTGCGCTAGGACTTGCATTAGACAAAACGGGGTTAGCGCAACTAGTGGTGAACAGCATTCCTTTTGCACAGTATTCACCTTACGTTGTTTTATTTGGTGCGGCATTTTTGTGTCTCATTATGGCCAATTTTATGTCACATACCGCCACCGCGAACTTATTAATGCCGATTATGGCCGCGCTTGGTGCTTCAATGACTTCGCTTACCCCATTAGGTGGAGAAATCACGTTGATTCTCGTGGTTACCTTTGCTGCATCACTTGGTATGTCATTACCTATCAGTACACCACCTAATGCGTTGGCGCATGCTACCGGGCACGTTCAAAGTAACCAAATGGCTAAAGTAGGGGTTGTCCTCGGTGTGATAGGGGTGCTGCTCAGTTTTGTTATGGTTTGGTTACTTCATGCGGTTGGTCATATCGGTTAGGTAGCATTATGTCGGATAAAAGACTTGTTGCACTCATTGATCGTTATTTTCGCCATCCTGAACGGATGGTGAAACTGCCTTCGGGAAGTATTGTCATTGAGCAAGAAGGTTATAATGATCGACTCTATTTCGTATGGTCGGGAGAATTGAGTGGCTATTACAACGAAAAAGGCGATAAACCGATAAAAGTTTTTTCAGCCGGTGCAGGTGCTTTTATTGGCGTACACAGTTTTTTTTCTGGTGAATGGATAGCTTCTTCAACAGTGGTGGCTGAATCTACGGTAGAGCTTGCCTGGATCGACCGAACTACGGCCGTCTTAGAAGAAGATCAATATGGACCTTTAACCGCCCAGTTTACCCCCGTTATTGTGAATGAATTATCCCGCCGTCAACGACGCGCAACTCAAGAATCAGTGGCAAAAGAAAAAGCATTAGAAAGGTTATATTCGGCTGAGCAAATGACGACCTTGGGCCAGTTAGCGGCAGGCATTGCCCATGAATTGAACAATGCCATCGGGGTAGTGAGTAGCAAATCTGAGCGATTAGAAGTACTGTTTATGGAGCTGCTCGAAGAGGTTCATCCTGAAGCGAGCCTCTTTTTCGATTTTGGCTTGATGTATGGTCAGAAAGTATCGTCAAACGAAGCTAGAAGGCGAGGTGCTCTTTTCGAAAAGCAATACGCCCTGCCTAAAAATGTGGCAAGAGATTTAGCAAAAGCGGTTCCAGAAGACTACTTATCTTCGCACTGGCTGAAAAATCCACATTTAGCTATCCGTTATTGGCAAATGGGCCGTGACTTGCATGATTTACGTTTGGCCTCTAAACATACTGTTGGCATTGTTAAATCAGTAAAACAACTGGGCCGAACTGAAATTACTCAAGATGAAGAGTTCGATATTAACGATACGATCAATCGAGCATTGGCACTATTACAGAGTGATTTACGACGTGTCAGTGTCCGTATTAGGCCTGCTGCATTACCCTTATTTAAAGGATCTCAGACAGAGCTGGTACAAATTTGGGTAAACATCATCAAAAATGCCTGTGATGCGATGGCTAACATAGCAGAGCCAATGATAGAGATACAAACCAAATTAAGTAAACAACGTATATTGGTAACCATTGCTAATAACGGTCCTGAAATTAACGAAGCCACTAGACGGAAAATATTCCAACCAAGCTTCACCACCAAAAAAGGAGGGTTGTCGTTTGGTTTGGGACTAGGGTTATCAATAGTGAAACGCATTGTTTCTGGGTATGG
>NZ_CAWNHY010000002.1:0-13597 GCF_963874335.1 Vibrio sp. V10_P2A27P122
ATATAGAGGATGTTGATAACGGCTAGAGCTAACAGTTAACAAATTAATTATATATTGATAGGTTATTGTAAATAATCTTATAAAAGTGATTTTTGATAGTTAATTAATATCAAAAATAGTATGAAAAAATCCACCAATTAATTTGATGGCCGTAAACCCCATAGCAACCTAGCTCTGGGGACTCCCTTCTCACAGCACACAATATTTAGCGTAAGAACCAGCCTCATTCGCTGTCCAATCACCTTTTGGCTTGTCTTTCATATCTTCACACCACGCGTCGCTGCCAATTTGTGATTGGAAGACACAGTGCTTTGCATAATCCACCGCCTGCCCGGCGTTCCAATCACCTTTTGGCTTGTCTTTCATATCTTGACACCATGCTTCGCTGCCCACTTCTGAGCAGGCGGCGAGTGAGAATGCAGTAAACAATACCAAGGCTATTTTTTTCATGTTTGAGTTCCAAATGGATGCGATTTTTGTTCGGAGTGACTATACCGAAAATCACGGTCTCAGTGTTAATCCTATGCTAAAAATTGGCATCTAATGACAAATCACTCAGTGATGATCCTCACTCTTTTTTACTCCTCAGTTCACTAATCAACGATCAAAATCACATTACCTATTTTCGCATCGTGCAAATTATTTTTGCTACGCTAGGATTCATCGAAACGTTTCGATGAGATTTTCTTGAACGATTCAAGAGTGATAGAAAGGTGTCAAAAAGCGAAACATAAAGCCTAACGTGAAGGTATAACAATGAAAAAAAGTACCCTATTAAACTCAGAACTCTCTTACTTGGTGGCTACTTTAGGGCATACCGACGAAATCACAATTTGTGATGCAGGTTTGCCCATTCCTGATGAAGTGCAGCGTATTGATTTAGCATTAACTCACGGTATTCCCGGTTTTATTGACACGGTCCGCGTGATTCTTTCTGAATCTCAAATTGAAGGTGTGATCATTGCTGAAGAGTTTGCACAAGTAAGCCCTGAGCATCACAAAGCACTGCTTGCTGAGCTGAAAGCGGAAGAGGAGTTATGCGAGAAAGCGATTGCTGTCACTTACCTGTCTCATCAAGATTTTAAAGAGCGCACTATGCGCAGCCGCGCCGTGGTAAGAACAGGCGAATGTACGCCGTATGCGAATGTTATTTTTCAAGCAGGCGTCGTGTTTTAAGCCGCGATTGAGGATCCACTATGATTCAAGCAATTTTAGCGCTCAGTGAGATTGAAAAAGCGTTCCCCGGCGTGAAAGCGCTCGATAAAGCTAGCCTCAATGTTTACCCCGGCCGCGTGATGGCGTTGATGGGCGAAAACGGCGCGGGTAAATCAACCTTAATGAAAGTGTTGACGGGTATCTATTCATTGGATGCGGGTTCTATCACTTACCAAGGAAAACCAGCCGCCTTTAAAGGCCCACGAGATTCACAACAAGCGGGCATCAGCATTATTCACCAAGAGTTGAATTTGATTCCGGAATTAACCATTGCTGAAAACATTTTTCTGGGTAGAGAGATAACCGGTGCTATGGGGCGAATTTTATGGAATGAAATGTACCAAGCAGCCGACAAACTACTGGCTCGCTTAAATGTTAAACACAGCTCCAAGACCTTGTTGGGTGACTTAAGCCTTGGTGAGCAACAGATGGTTGAGATTGCAAAAGCGCTCTCATTTGAGTCGAAAGTGATCATCATGGATGAGCCGACGGATGCGCTGACGGATACCGAAACTGAATCGTTATTTAATGTGATTAACGAGCTGCGTGAACAAGGTTGCGGCATTGTTTATATCTCACATCGGTTGAAAGAAATTTTTGAAATTTGCGACGACATTACCGTGTTACGTGATGGCAAATTCATTGGCCAGTGCAAAGTGTCTGACACCAATGAAGATGGCCTGATTGAGATGATGGTCGGCCGGAAATTAGAAGAGCAGTACCCACGTATTGAGGTAAAGCACGGCGACACTTGCCTTGAAGTGATAGGCCTCACGGGTTCAGGTGTGCATGACATTAATTTTACGCTCAAACGAGGTGAAATCCTCGGTGTCTCGGGTTTGATGGGCGCAGGGCGCACTGAATTAATGAAAGTGATTTACGGCGCGCTGCCCAGTGAGCGAGGCGTGATTAACCTTGAGAACAAAACCATCAACCCAGTCAGCCCACAAGATGGCCTTGCAAACGGTATCGCGTATATTTCAGAAGATCGCAAAGGGGACGGTTTGGTTCTTGGCCTGTCGGTGAAAGAGAACATGTCACTGTGTGCGTTGAATAAATTTAGCAAAGGTGTACAGATTCAACACAGTGATGAAGTCATCGCAGTGGAAGATTTCATTCGCCTATTCAACATCAAAACGCCATCTCGTGATCAAATCATTGGCAATTTATCCGGTGGCAATCAGCAAAAAGTAGCGATTGCCAAAGGGTTGATGACACGCCCTAAAGTCTTGATTTTGGATGAACCCACACGCGGTGTTGACGTGGGAGCCAAAAAAGAGATTTACCAATTGATTAACCAATTTAAAGCCGAAGGGATGAGTATTATTTTGGTTTCGTCAGAGATGCCAGAAGTGCTAGGGATGAGTGACCGAATTTTGGTGATGCATGAAGGTCGAATCAGCGGCGAATTCAGTGCCAAACAAGCCAACCAAGAGATTCTACTCGCCTGTGCGGTAGGCAAAAAGATCAATGAGGAAGCAGCATGAGCAGTAACAGCATGAGTAATTCAACCCAAACTAACCGCAGAAAATGGATCAGTAAAGAGTGGCTCATTGAGCAAAAATCACTGATTGCTTTGCTTTTTTTAGTGGTCGTTGTCTCTTTTTTAAACCCCAATTTCTTTACGGTTGACAACATACTGAACATTTTGCGCCAAACCTCAGTCAACGCCATTATCGCTGTGGGGATGACCTTGGTTATTCTAACGGCAGGTATCGATTTGAGTGTTGGCTCGGTACTGGCGTTGTGCGGCGCTTTTGCTGCAACCATGATTGGTCTTGAGATTCCTGTCATTATCGCAGTCCCTACAGCGTTACTTGCTGGCGCGGCACTGGGTGCGATTAGCGGCATCATTATCGCCAAAGGTAAAGTGCAGGCGTTTATTGCCACCTTAGTCACTATGACCTTACTGCGTGGTGTGACCATGGTTTATACCGATGGGCGTCCAATTTCGACAGGTTTTACCGATACTGCAGATGCTTTTGCTTGGTTTGGTACAGGTTACGCGTTGGGTATTCCCGTTCCGGTGTGGATGATGGTGGTGGTCTTTGCTGCGGTTTGGTACTTACTCAACCATACACGTTTTGGCCGCTACGTTTACGCGCTAGGTGGCAATGAGTCTGCGACGCGATTGTCAGGCATTAATGTGGATCGCGTGAAAATTGGTGTGTACGCCATCTGCGGTCTATTGGCTGCGCTGGCTGGCATCATCGTCACGTCTCGCCTCTCTTCTGCGCAACCGACTGCTGGTATGGGTTATGAGCTGGATGCCATCGCTGCCGTCGTACTTGGTGGTACCAGCTTGATGGGTGGTAAAGGACGCATTATGGGCACGTTAATTGGGGCGCTGATCATCGGCTTTCTTAATAACGCGCTGAACCTGCTTGATGTCTCTTCTTACTACCAAATGATTGCGAAAGCCGTGGTTATTTTGCTCGCGGTACTCGTGGATAACAAAAATAAGTAACACGATAGAAAACCTCCGTTTTAAAGCGAGCCATATTAGCTTTAAAACGGCCCCTACAAAAAGGACTATAAAGATGAAAAAACTTGCAACTTTAATCTCTGCTGCTCTACTTTCCACCACTGTCTCTGTGGCTGCGCATGCGCAAGACACCATGGCGATTGTACTATCCACTCTGAACAACCCATTTTTTGTCACCATGAAAGATGGCGCAGAAGCGAAAGCGAAAGAGCTAGGCTACAACCTGATCGTCTTGGATTCACAAAATGATCCAAGCAAAGAGCTATCAAACGTAGAAGACTTAACCGTTCGTGGCGTTAAAGCGATTTTGATCAACCCAACCGATTCTGATGCCGTCTCTAACGCCATTCGTATGGCCAACCGCGCTAAAGTGCCAGTGCTGACACTGGATCGCGGTGCAAGCCGTGGTGATGTTGTGAGCCACATCGCTTCTGATAACGTAGTCGGTGGTGAAATGGCCGGTCACTTTATCGTCGAAAAAATCGGTGCAAAAGCCAAAGTCATTCAACTGGAAGGGATTGCTGGCACATCGGCCGCTCGTGAGCGTGGAGAAGGTTTCATGAACGCGGTGAAAGGCAGTGAAATGGAACTGCTTGCTAGCCAGCCTGCTGATTTTGACCGCACTAAAGGTTTGAATGTAATGGAAAACCTGCTAGCGGCAAACCCAGATGTTCAAGCCGTATTTGCCCAAAATGATGAAATGGCATTGGGTGCACTTCGCGCCGTTCAAGCATCAGGCAAAGAGGTGATGATCATCGGTTTTGATGGTACCGACGATGGTATCGCGGCGGTAGAACGCGGGCAACTTGCTGCGACTGTTGCTCAACAACCAGACATGATCGGTGCACTTGGCATTGAAACGGCCGATAAAATGCTAAAAGGCGAACAAGTGGATGAGTACATTCCGGTTCCTCTAAAAATCATCAGCAAATAATCTTTGCTGTAGGTAGCTCTTTACTGGTTCGTAGAGAGCTACCTCTTCTATAACCCCTCAGTCATCAATAACCAGTAATCAGGCTCGATAGGTTTGTTTTTTCAGGTGAAGCCACAAAAGCCAAACCTCTCCAGCTCTATTTCAAACATGTTCACTCATGAACAAAGGACAAATTATGAATCAGTTAGTGGTATTAGGTAGTGTTAACGCTGACCATGTTTTGCAAGTGCCTTCATTTCCTCGCCCGGGCGAGACGCTGCATGGTCGTCATTATCAAGTTATTCCCGGTGGTAAAGGGGCCAACCAAGCTGTAGCGGCCGCGCGATTAAAAGCGGACATCGGTTTTATTGCTTGCGTGGGTGACGACGCATTCGGTATCAATATTCGTGAGAATTTTAAGCTCGATGGTATCAACATTGCGGGAGTTAAAATGCAGCCCAATTGTCCGACGGGCATTGCGATGATCCAAGTCTCGGACAGCGGAGAAAACAGCATCTGTATTTCGGCAGAGGCGAATGACAAGCTGACGGCTGATGCCATTGAACCGGATTTAGCCGCCATTGGTGCGGCCAAATATTTATTGATGCAACTGGAAACGCCAATCGATGGCATTATTAAAGCTGCGCAAATCGCCAAACAAAATCGTACCAATGTGATTTTAAACCCAGCGCCTGCCAGAGATCTGCCTGATACTCTGCTAGAATGTGTCGATGTGATCACACCAAACGAAACGGAAGCGCAGCGCTTAACGGGGATCACGGTTGATGATGATCACACAGCGCAGTTAGCGGCCAATGAACTGCATAAAAAAGGGATTGAAATCGTCTTGATCACCTTAGGTGCAAAAGGCGTTTGGCTAAGCCAAAATGGGCGTGGTCAACTGATTGCTGGTTTTAAAGTCGATGTGACAGACACCACCGCGGCAGGTGATACGTTTAACGGTGCTTTGGTCACGGGTTTGTTGGAAGATATGCCTTTAGAATCAGCCATTAAATTTGCGCATGCTGCGGCAGCCATTTCTGTTACCCGTTTTGGCGCGCAAACCTCAATACCCACCCGAGTAGAAGTGGACGCGTTTCTCGCTCAGCATCAATAGAATAGGAAAAACAGACATGGCGACAATGAAAGATATTGCAAGATTAGCCGGCGTATCCACGTCTACCGTCAGCCATGTCATTAATAAATCTCGCTATGTGAGCGATGAAATTGCTGAGCGTGTCAATAAAGCCGCGCAAGATCTGAACTATGCCCCGTCAGCATTGGCTCGCAGTCTCAAAATGAACCGAACGCGCACCATTGGTATGTTAGTGACCACTTCGACGAACCCCTTTTTTGGCGAAGTGGTCAAAGGGGTAGAGCGCAGTTGCTATCACAAAGGTTATAACCTTATTTTGTGTAATACCGAAGGGGATAGCCAGAGGATGCAAGCCTCTATCAACACACTGCTGCAAAAGCGCGTTGATGGCTTACTTTTGATGTGCTCCACCTTAGAAGGTGAGCGGATTGACGTTTTTGAACGCTACCCAGATATCCCTGTCGTGGTGATGGATTGGGGCCCAATGCTCTTTCCTAGCGATAAAATACAAGATAACTCTTTACGTGGTGGTTATATTGCGGCGAACTATTTGATTGAGTGCGGTCATAAAGAAATCGGTTGCATTACTGGGCCATTGATTCGACATCAAGCTCAAATGCGTTATGAAGGCTATAAGCGCGCTGTCTTGGAAGCAGGTTTGGACATTTATCCCAATTGGATTGTGGAATCCGATTTTGAATGTGAAGGTGGCTACGAAGCGTTCAATAAAATGTTAGCCAAAGGACCATTACCGAGTGCGATTTTTGTCTCTAATGACATGATGGCAATGGGTGTGATTAATGCAGCTAATGAAAAAGGGATCCGCATTCCTGAAGATCTTTCGCTGATGGGGTATGACGATATTCACATCGCCCGTTTTATGTCGCCAGCTCTAACCACTATTCATCAACCCAAATATCGTTTAGGTAAAGCGGCAGTTGACACCTTACTTGCCCGTTTAGAAAACGAAGCGCTCGAACCGCAAATTGTCCAATTAGAGCCGACTTTAGTGGTGCGTAAAAGCATCAAAATGATGAACAAGTAGATGGAAAAATCCCTCTCTTTAGTCAAGAGAGGGATGAGGCACTAATTACTGAGTCATATTTTTCCAGAAATCAGCCCATTGTTGTGGTCGATTATAGAAATGGCTAACAGATACGGTTCGCCATTGCCCCTCTGCTTCATACACAATCGAGGGAAAACCAGAAAGCTGATATTGCGCCATTAAGCTTTGCGTCTGCTCTAACTGCTCTGGTAACTGAGCTTTGGCTTGCTCCATCGCTTGTTCCCATTGATTTGGCTCTAGGTCAAGCGATTGGGCTAACAGTGCTAATGTTTCAGTATCGGCCACAGGCAAACCTTGCTGGTAATGCGCTTGTTGAATGCTTTTGAGCATAACACTTGGCGATACACCGAGTAATTGCGCTGCAATAATGGCTTGAGCAGTAACGTATGAGTCCAATATCATGGTTTCACCACTTTTGATTTTGGCGATGTAACCTTCCCCAAATACGGCTCCTGTTTGCTGAGCAATGCGCTGATCAGCTTGCAGTACATGTTGGCGAAAACCATCTGAAAGAGGCGATCGCTCGATCATTCCACCCGGATGAAGGTGCAGTTTGACTCCGCTCATTTCATTCAACTGCTGAATCAGAGAGGTTGCTCCGTAACACCAGCCACACATTGGGTCGAAAATATAGTGGACGTTTACCATTTCATCTCACCCATATGAACTTTGGCACCAATTTCTAAAGCCATTGGTAGGCCAGCATTAGGGTAAAGGTTTTGCATGGTTTGAATTAACTGAGCGCTGTCTTTGCTGTTTGCTTTGGCTTTAGCAAAATCCATAAGATATTGTTGTGCAAATTCAATTGAAGAAGCATCAAGCGCTGTTCCAGAAGTCATATGCCCCGGGATCACTACGTTTGGTTTGAGTGCTTTCATTTGATCAAGTTGTTGCGCCCAAGCTTGGCGGCTCGCATCACTTTGTGCATCGGCCATCCATAAATGAACATTTCCGTATACCGCGACGTTACCTAAAATCGCTTTATTGGCTGGTATCCATAAATAAGGACGATGCGCTAATGCTCCATCCGCATCGCGAATTTCAATAGTTTGCCCATCAATGGTTAAGGTTTTGCCATTATAAGCCGTTGGTAGTATTGGTTTTACAGGGGCATTTTCACCCATTTTTGGAGCCCAAAATGCCAGTTTACCTTCGAGTTTTTCTGCAATCGTTGCACGTACGCCAGGAGTCGTGAGCACTTTCGCTTGTGGAAACATGTCATGCAGTACTTCAGCGCCAAAGTAGTAATCAGGGTCAGCTTGGCTAATAAAAATCGTGGTTAAGTTTTTGCCAGAGTCGAGCACTTTTGCTGCAATACGGAGTGCGTCGGCTTTAGTAAAGCCAGTGTCAACCACCATCGCTTCTGTTTCGCCATAAACCAAAGTGGAGTTGACATGGAAGCTATTGCCATCTGCATTGTAGACGTCAAGTGTCAAAGGTTGTTGTGCTGCAAACGCGGTGCTGCTGATGAGTGTGGTTGCTGTAAATAGAGTCAGTGTTTTCATGATTATTTATCCAAAGAGTATGTTATCGGTTCGGGAGCTATCATACGAATTAGATTGGTTCGGATATATAGCGAATAACCAACATCATTGTTTCTTAATTTGAACTAATGATGAATAAATTAACCAACAAACGAGAGTTTTTGGATATAGAATTCGCTTAACGCGTTCGTGCTATAGCTACAGTTAAATGGCAGAGGTTTATCGCTAGCAGTACAAGCTTTGATTGAATGTCAGAAAGAGTATTTTGTGAATCATGATTGGCAAACGATATGCCTATAGATGAGGTAGAGAGGAGTGATAAGCAGAGCGTGTTGCCACACTCTGCTTATGGATTATGCTACTGCGCCTTGTTTCTGCGCTTGTTGCACTAATGCCTGACGTTGAGCTTCCATAGCAGATTGAACTTCATTTTCCCTATGAGTGTCTTCTTCCACAGCCTGTGGGACAAGTACATAGAACTTATTGATGGTCATCTTTGGATCTCATGTAGTTTTGGAAACAAAAAAATAGAGGATGTTAACCTAGTTAACATCCTCCATGACGGTCAAATTATAGGCGTAGATGACGGGGCTTAGCTAGTCCTTTTTTCATCGTAAGCCGAATTTTTTATACGTCGTAAGTGGTAGACGCCGTATTTCCGCCTGTACCAGTCCAGTTTGTGTGGAAGAATTCACCACGTGGACGATCAGTACGCTCATAAGTGTGAGCACCAAAGTAATCACGTTGGGCTTGCAGTAAATTAGCCGGTAAGCGAGCGGTGGTGTAGCCATCTAAGAAAGTGAGCGCGGAGGTCATACATGGCATTGGAATGCCGACTTCCATTGATTTGGCCGCTACTTTACGCCAAGCCACTAGGCAGTTATCCAAAATGTCCTTGAAGTAGGCATCTGAACCTAAGAAGGCGATTTCTGGGTTAGCTTCGAACGCATCACGAATGTTGCTCAGGAATGCGGAGCGGATGATACAACCACCACGCCACATCAATGCCACGTTACCGTAGTTAAGATTCCAACCATTCTCGTTAGACGCTTGGCGCATTAGCATAAAGCCTTGTGCGTAAGAGATGATCTTAGACGCAAGTAGCGCTTGACGAAGTGCGTCAACCCACTCTTGTTTATCACCTTCGATTTGCATATTGCTCTTACCAAACAGTGCTTCGGCAGCAACGCGCTGATCTTTCAATGCTGAGAGGCAACGGGAGAAGACTGACTCAGTGATCAGCGTCAGCGGAATACCCATATCGAGTGCGTTAATGCCCGTCCATTTACCTGTGCCTTTTTGGCCTGCAGTATCGAGGATTTTCTCAACCAGAGCTTCACCATCTTCGTCTTTGTAGCCTAAGATATCAGCGGTGATTTCCACTAGGTAGCTATCGAGCTCGGTCTTGTTCCAATCAGCAAACACTTTTTGCATTTCATCATGGTTTAAACCCAAGCCGTCTTTCATAAACTGATAAGCTTCGGTAATTAGCTGCATATCGCCATATTCGATACCGTTGTGTACCATTTTAACGAAGTGGCCCGCGCCGTCGTTACCCACCCAATCACAGCAAGGTTCACCAGCTTCGGTTTTTGCTGAGATACCTTGGAAAATTGGCTTCACGGCTTCCCAAGCTTCAGGTGCGCCACCTGGCATGATAGATGGGCCAAAACGTGCCCCTTCTTCGCCGCCAGAAACGCCTGTACCGATAAAGTGAATACCTTTTTCACGCAGTGCTGCAACACGGCGGTTGGTGTCTGGGAAGTTCGTGTTACCACCATCGATAATGATGTCGCCTTTATCGAGTAGCGGAACCAGTTGGTCGATGAAATCATCCACGACTTGGCCCGCACGCACCATCAGCATCACTTTGCGAGGTGTCGCCAGTTTGTCGACTAACTCTTGCAGTGAATAAGCACCAACAATATTGGTGTCTTTCGCTGGACCTGCTAGGAACTCATCGACTTTTGCCGCGGTACGGTTGTGAGCTACCACTTTAAAACCGTGGTCGTTCATATTTAGGATAAGGTTTTGGCCCATCACTGCTAGGCCGATTACACCGATATCACCTTTCATTTATTTCTCTCCTTCACGCAATCTTTGTTGCGGCATCTGAATCTAAAAACCACTCTGTTTCACCAGTTGTTGATTTAACTTTGGCAGCCGGATAAGGAAGATCCTCGGCTTTCGTGGTGTGAATTTCGTGTACGATCTCGGCTTTACCTGCGCCAAGAACGAGGTAACTAATGCGTTTTGCAGCTTCCAACACTTTCGCTGTTTTAGAGACACGAAGTTGGCCTGATTCCGGATGCGTTGCCACTAAAGATAAATTCTCATCCTCGTAGTCGGTCACATTAGGAAACAGGGATGCCGTATGGCCATCTGCGCCAACACCGAGCAAAATCCAATCAAAAACAGGAGTACCGTTGACGGATGGAATAACTTTTGCCATCTCATCGGCAAAGCGCTTAGCTTCGGTTTGTGGATCATCTTCGCCGCGAATACGGTGAATATTTTGAGGTGGAATGTTCACTTGGCTAAACAGCAGTGTATTGGCTTCACCAAAGTTGCTTTCGGCATCGTCAGGAGCAACACAGCGTTCATCACCCCACCAAAAATGCAGGTTTTGCCATGCAATCGCCTGTGCATAAGGTTCACTGGCCAATAATTTGAACAGCATTTTGGGTGTGCTGCCACCGGAAAGGGAGATATGAACTGGCTGACCTTGCTCGCTATAGCGTTGCATTTCATTGGCGAGCGTTTCAACCACCTGTTCTGGGGTTTGAAAAATTTTATGATTGATCATAATTCGCAGTAATCCGTATCGGTCAAGTTTTTACACGGGAAGCGCCACGCGCGGCCATCATTGTGTAGCAGCAAATCAGACTCTTTTGGTCCCCACGTGCCACAGGCATAGCCAAACAGCGATTGAGGGTCTTGTTTAAAATCCAAAATAGGTTGCACGAACTTCCAACACGCTTCTACGGCATCGGTACGCGCAAATAAAGTTGCATCACCGTTGAGCGCATCCAAAAGGAGCCGTTCATAAGCGGTCAACATCTTGGTTTCTTCCAGTGATGTGTAATGGAAGTTCATGGAGACTTCTTTGGCTTTGAAGCCCGCACCTGGCTCCTTCAAACCAAAGCTCATTTGAATGCCTTCATCGGGCTGAATGCGGATGATGAGCTTGTTTTCAGGGGCATTTTGCCCAAAAACAGGGTGTGGCGTACGCTTAAAGTGAATGACCACTTCGGTGACGCGCGTTGGTAAACGTTTACCTGAACGCACATAAAATGGCACACCATTCCAGCGCCAGTTATTGATAAACATTTTCAAACCGACATAAGTTTCAGTGCGCGAATCTGCTGCCACACCATGTTCATCACGGTAACTGGGTAAAAACTGGCCACGAACTTCCGATTCCGTATATTGCCCCAGTACGAGGTTGTGGCGTAGGTCATCATCAGAAAGCGGTTGCAGGCTTTGCAGCACTTTATTGACTTCGTTACGAATTGAATCGGCATTAATGGCGGCTGGTGGTTCCATGCTAACCATAGCTAACACTTGCAGTAAATGGTTTTGGAACATATCACGCACCGCACCAGAACCGTCGTAATAGCCACCGCGTTCTTCGACGCCCAAAAATTCTGCGCCTGTAATTTCGACATAGTCAATGAAATTGCGGTTCCACAAAGGTTCGAACATCCCGTTAGCAAAACGGAAAACCAACAGGTTTTGTACCGTCTCTTTGCCTAAATAATGGTCGATACGGTAGATCTGGTGTTCTTGGAAATGGCGATGAATTTCGATATCAAGGCGTTGAGCCGATGCGAGGTCATAACCAAACGGTTTTTCGATGATCAAACGCTTCCAACCTTGCGCTTCGCTATTTAATCCATGCGCTGCGAGATTGGCCGGGATGACGCCATAAAGGCTCGGCGGCGTCGCGAGATAGAACAGAGTGTTGCGTTGCGTGAATTGGTATTGCTCAGCCAAAGAGTCAAGACGCGTGGCGAGCTGCGCGTATTCTGCAACATCTGAAGTATTGATCGCTTGATAATGCAAGTGCTCGCAAAAGGCGTCGAGAATATCTGGGACGGTCTTTTCCATTTCCTGAAGAGAGCGCTTTAATTTTTCACGGTATGACTCATCGCTGTATTGGGTTCGGCTGACACCCAGAATAGCAAAGGATTTCGGCAGTTGATCACTGGCGAACAAGTGATACAGAGCAGGTATAAGCTTGCGATAGGTTAAGTCGCCTGAAGCACCAAAAATCACAATACTGCTGTTTTCAGGTATTACCATCATCTTTCCCTTAAAAACGAGGTATTTAGCATGCGCCAACGGTAGCAGCGTCATGCAAAAATAGAAAATAGGCTCTAACTATAATGTCGATAGTTAAAACCAATGCGCTCCTCCAAAAGTGCAGAACGCAGTCTAGGGATCGCCCCTAGACTCGGGTGCGTATTGTCTACGACAATTTGACATACATCAACTATTGATAACGCAATCGATTAAATTCTCATGCCATCTCGACACATTTTCAGGGTGAGAGGTTAGGTTCTGCCTAAGTCTCATCCCCTGACCACAGCACGTTACTTATAGCGGCTGTGAATGATCCTAGGTGGTCAGTCTTATCCGGAATGGTAACTCTATGGTGATTATTCAGTTGAACAATGACAGTTTGACGACGGAACTTGCGCTTGTACTTGGTTATAACGTTTGAGTTGGCTGAAATAGTGATGCGCTTTTTGTACGTGTTCGAACTCCAACATCCAAGTCGCACTGCGCTGCGCTGAACAAAAAGCACCCATATGTTTGAGCAAGTCATCGCTTTGTTTGGTGAGTACGTTGGCAAGGCGGTTAACCAAGGCATTGGGCTCAATCGCAGTAAACTGCAGCAGAGCATAAGATTGATTTAAGACATCAAAGGCTTGTTTATGCTGGCCCAAGTGGTTGAAAATTTCAGATTGAGAAACAGCAGCATCACATAGCCCAGAGATCAAGCACACCAACTGGCAAGATTTTGTATGTTCGCAGTTTAGCGCTGATTGAATATGACTTGGCATATGATGCAGTACATCTTCAAACAAACAGTGTGCTTGTGGCCAATGCCCCTGTGCTAATAGTTGTTCAGCCTTGAGATAGCTTGTCCAGCACTGTTGTAAGTCCATACTCAATTCTCCAGAATGACGGCGTTCACTTATTTAAATGCAATTTATTATCAAATGCAAATAATTGTTATTTGCGATTTTAAGTGTGGTGATTGTTTATTATTTGTTCGGTTAAACGCGAATAAGGTGTAACTCGCTAAAATATAAATGAATTGCTTCTACAC
>NZ_CAWNHY010000003.1:0-13572 GCF_963874335.1 Vibrio sp. V10_P2A27P122
GTTATACACAGAGCTTAAGGGTACAAAAAAAGCGGCTCACAGGCCGCTTGGTGACTTTATGCTATTCGCTAGAATTGTTCGATGTGCTGTTTGAGCCATACTTCAGCGGCATCTTCAGGAACGGAATATTCTAATATATCTATGGTGAAACAGTCGCTAATTGGCGTTGCACCTATATCCTCAAGCAGTTGATATGCATGCTTACCTGCTGCGCAAAACGTGTCATAGCTTGAATCGCCAAGTGCTACCACGGCATATTTTAACTCGCTCGTGTTCGGTGGTGTTGATTGCAAAGAAGCGATAAAAGGTTGGATATTGTCTGGGTAGTCACCCGCTCCATGCGTGGCGGTGACAATGAGCCAAGTCCCTTGTGAGGGTATATCACTTAAGTTGGGTTGGTTGTGGATAGTCGTAGTATAACCTTGCTCTTGCAGTAGATCGTTGAGATGATCGGCGACATATTCAGCACCTCCTAAGGTGCTGCCAGTGATGATATGGATCATGAGATATTCCTATAATTAAGAGTGATCAAGCTTCTCACTGCGATCATTTGCCGATACAGAACGACGAAAAGATGCGCCCTAACAAGTCATCGGAGCTAAATTCGCCCGTTATCTCGTTTAGATGTTGCTGCGATAAACGCAGTTCTTCCGCTAAGATTTCACCGGCCATGTAGCCTTCGAGCTGCTGCTGACCAATCATGAGGTGCTGTGCGGCGCGCTCTAGCGCGTCCAAATGGCGTCGTCTGGCCATAAAACCGCCTTCATTGCCCCCAGCAAAGCCCATGCACTCTTTGAGATGAGTACGCAGAGTATCAACGCCCTCTCCAGTTTTTGCCGACAGGCGGATTAAGGTTGGAGAATTAACATGACAGATACCGAGTGATTCTTTGGTTTGATCGACTTTGTTGCGGATCACCGTCATGCCGATGTTTTCAGGCAATCGATCGACAAAATCTGGCCAGATTTCTTTCGGATCGGTGGCATCTGTGGTGGTGCCATCAACCATAAAGAGCACACGATCTGCTTTTGCTATTTCATCCCAAGCACGCTCAATACCTATTCTTTCGACTTCGTCATTGGCATCACGTAGGCCAGCGGTATCGATGATATGCAGTGGCATGCCATCGATGTGGATGTGCTCTCTCAGTACGTCACGCGTGGTTCCTGCGATGTCGGTGACGATTGCTGAGTCTTTGCCTGATAAGGCATTAAGTAAACTTGATTTGCCCGCGTTAGGACGCCCTGCTATCACCACTTTCATCCCTTCGCGTAAAATGGCCCCTTGATTGGCCTCTTTGCGCACGGCGTCTAAGTTGTCGATGATATTTTGCAGATCTGCGGCAACTTTACCATCGGCAAGAAAATCGATCTCCTCTTCAGGAAAATCAATCGCTGCTTCAACGTAAATTCGCAGGTGGATTAGGGAATCGACCAAGGTGTGAATGCGTTTGGAAAATTGACCTTGCAATGAATGCAGAGCGGATTTGGCCGCTTCTTCAGAGCTGGCATCAATCAAATCGGCAATCGCTTCCGCTTGGGTTAAATCCATTTTGTCGTTTAAAAACGCACGCTCAGAAAATTCACCCGGGCGCGCTGCGCGCAAGCCACTGATAGCCAAAATGCGTTTGATCAGCATATCCATGACGACCGGGCCACCGTGTCCTTGTAGTTCGAGGACATCTTCGCCGGTAAAGGAGTGAGGGTTAGGAAAATAGATCGCGATGCCTTGGTCAAGTTCGGTGCCATTTTGATGCTTAAAAGGCAAGTATTCCGCATAACGAGGTTTCAGTGTTTTCCCGGTTACTTCAAGCGCGACTTGAGCTGCTTTCGGGCCTGAGACGCGAATAATCCCCACGCCACCTCGGCCTGGAGCGGTTGCTTGAGCAACAATGGTGTCTGTAGACATAAGGGTACCTAACATAGGGGTGTATGAGCGCAATTGTAATCAGCCAAAAACAAAAAGGCGACCAAAAGGTCGCCTTTGTTTCACTTGTCAGTGTGACTTCTTGCTGAAGTGGCTACTTAGAGTGTAAGCCTTTTTTCTCCAGCGCTTTGTAAATCAAGGTTTGCTGGATCAAGGTAACGATGTTCGATACCAACCAGTAAATCACTAAACCTGATGGGAAGAACAAGAAGAAGAACGTAAACATAACCGGCATAAAGGTCATGATCTTCTGTTGCATCGGATCAGTGACTGTCGTCGGGCTCATTTTCTGGATCATAAACATACTCACACCCATCAGCAGTGGCAAGATGTAGTATGGGTCTTGTGCTGAAAGGTCATGAATCCAACCAAAGAAAGGTGAATGACGCAGTTCAACCGATTCCATTAATGACCAGTAAAGCGCAATGAAGATAGGCATTTGCAGGAAGATAGGTAAACAACCACCGAGTGGGTTTACTTTCTCTTTCTTATACAGCTCCATCATTTCTTGGCTCATGCGTTGGCGGTCATCACCGATGCGCTCACGCATTGCTTGCAGCTTCGGTTGCAGCATGCGCATTTTTGCCATAGAGGTGTATTGTGCTTTGGTCAGTGGGTACATAGCACCGCGAACAATGAAGGTTAAGCAGATGATTGCTACACCCCAGTTGCTAACGAAGCTTTGAATGAATGAAAGCAACATGTGTAGTGGTTTTGCAATAAACCATAACCAGCCGTAGTCGACAACTAGATCAAGATTTGGCGCAACTGCAGCCATCTCATCTTGTAGTTTTGGACCGACCCAAAGTGTGGCTAAGAATGTCGCTTTTTCACCGTTGGCGATGGTTTTATTTGGCATGCGAACACCAATATCACCTAAGTTGCCAATCACGCGAGTGTATAAGTTTGACCCTGCTGCATCACGTGGGATCCACGCGCTGGCAAAGTAGTGTTGGATCATCGCCGCCCAACCTTCACCGTTAACTAAAGGCAGTGACAAGTTACGATCTTGCATATCATCGAAACTGTATTTCTTATAACGTGTATCTTGTGTTGAGTAAGCACCGCCACGGTAAGTTGGCATAGCCAAGCTGCCACCAGCGTCCAATAAATTTTGGCGTAGGTGTGCATACATACCCAGTGTCGCGTTATTACCAGATTGGTTGACTACATCAAATTCAACATCCAAGGCGTAGCTGCCACGTTTAAGGATGAAGGTTTTGGTGTATTCAAGGCCATTGGCTTGATAAGTCATGGGAATGCGCAGTTCGTCTTGACCATCCGCTAGAGCAAAGGTGTCGGCGCTAACAGTATAGTTTGGACGATTGTTGCTGCTTAAATCGATCCCTTGCGGTCCCACTAAACCACTTTGCGCGATAAACTGGTGACCAGGAATGTCTTTAAGTAGCACAAATGGGTCTTCTGAATTGAGTTCAGCATCGTACTTATTCAGCTCGGCCTTCACTACATCACCACCTACCGTGTCAATTGACAGAGTCAGTACATCAGTCTTGACGGTGATGGTTTTTGCAGACGCATTGGTTACTGCTGGTGCTGGGTCTAACTCATCAGCCATAGATGGTGCAGTTAAAGTGCTGCTATTTTGTGCCTGCTCAACCGCTTGAGGTGCTGGGTTCTTTGCTACTTGCCATTGCTGGAAAAGTAAAAAAGAAACGAGTGCCAAGGCGATTAACAGGATATTACGTTGAGAATCCATCGTTAATTATCTCTGTCTTGTTTTTGGACTGGTGGCGGAACGGGGTCAAAACCCCCTTCGTTCAAAGGGTGGCATTTTAATAGACGTTTGCCTGATAACCAACACCCTTTTACAAAACCGTGAGCTTTCAACGCTTCTATCGCATAGTTTGAACAGGTTGGAGTAAAACGACAGCGTGGTCCAAGCAGAGGACTGATGATTCCTTGGTAAAAACGGACGAATCCGATTGCTAACCACGCGAAGGGCGAGACAGGCGATGCCATAATTTTTCAAATAGTTTGAACATTTCTTCATTGCTTAAATCTTGCGCGCTCTTTTTCGCAATCACAACAAAATCTTTGTTAGGAAGTTGATGCTGTTTATTACGGAAGCTTTCGCGAGCGAGGCGTTTGAAGCGATTACGGCCAACAGCAGTTTTGATCTGTTTTTTGGGGACGGCCAACCCTAACCTTGGGTGGGTAAGAGCATTTTCGCGAGCAATGATAGTGAAATGGGGGGAGCCTGCGCTGTGCGCTTGCTGGAAGACTTTTTTATAATGTTCGGGAGTTAACAAACGTAACTCCCGATTGAACGCGTACGTATTCAAAATAATCGCGAATTATTTTGACAGGCGCGCGCGGCCTTTAGCACGACGTGCATTAATAACCTTACGGCCATTCTTAGTTGCCATGCGTGCACGGAAACCGTGAGTACGCTTGCGCTTTAGAACGGTAGGTTGAAAAGTGCGTTTAGACATGTGTAATTACCTTACTGATCAGTAGTTTTTAGGTTCAAATAAACCCGGCGTGGGCATATTTTCGCTTCTTTAATAGAAAGAAAGGAATCCGACGCCTCTCAACAAAGAGGCGGAATTGTAATCACTGTCACAATAAGTGTCAACGATTGGGTTCACTAAAATTCCGGTCGGGGGATTATACGCAGTCTCCTTTAAATCACAAGGATCCTTCGTCGATCCCCACCTGATTTAAAAATTTCTTGAGCTTAGGATCCTGTGGATTACCAAAGATATCCTGTGGAGAGCCTTGCTCTACAATTTGCCCATCGGCCATGAAGATCACGCGATCGGCTACCTCCTTTGCAAACTGCATCTCATGGGTAACCACCAGCATTGTTTGATGATGAGTGGCTAATTTCTTCATTAAAGCAAGCACTTCGCCAACCCATTCAGGATCGAGTGCTGACGTAGGTTCATCAAATAGCAGCAATTCTGGTTGTAGCGCCATCGCACGACCGATCCCAACACGCTGCTGCTGGCCACCTGAAAGCGCTGCGGGATAACTCTCTCCTTTATCCCCAAGACCGATATCATCCAAAATCTGCTGTGCGCGGGTCAGGGCGAGATCTTTTTTCCAACCGTGCACCGTAATGAGCCCTTCGGCGACATTTTGCCTCGCCGTCATATGAGCAAACAGCGCGTAGTTTTGAAAAACAAAGCCTGTTTTTCTGCGCAGTGCTAATACATCTGCTTTGGTCTGTTGCTGGGTGTCGACGGTGACATCATCAATAGTAATGGAGCCTTGGTCTGCGCGTTCTAGGAAGTTGACGCAGCGCAGTAAGGTCGATTTACCTGTACCGCTTGAGCCAATAATGACGATGATTTCACCTTTTTCTATTGCTAAGCTGATTCCTTTGAGCACTTCAGTATCGCCAAAGCGCTTATGAATATTATCGAGTTTAATCATCGTACATACGCCTTATTGAGTCTCTCTTCAGCCCAAATTTGTACCCGAGTCAGTACCACCACTACGGCCCAGTAAATTAATGCAACGGCGAGGAAAGCTTCAAAGAAGCGAAAGCTTGACGAAGCTTCCATCTGCGCTCTGGCCATGATCTCAGCGACTCCTAATGTAAAAGCTAATGAGGTCGATTTGATCATATCAATGAAGTAATTCATTAATGATGGCAACGCGATACGAGTGGCTTGCGGCAAAATAATGCGGCGCATTGCTTGGCTTGTGGTCATACCCACAGACAAACTCGCTTCCATTTGGCTGCGATCAATACCCAAAATGGCGGCGCGAATACTTTCTGCCATATAAGCGGCGAAGTGAAGAGTTAGCCCGATCACCGCGGCGCTAAATGCATTTAAACCGACCATCCACGGTAACACTTGCGGCAGACCATAGTAGAGTAGAAATAGTTGTACCAGCAGGGGAGTACCGCGGAAAAAGCTGATGTACAGCTGGCTTAGCGGATCCAAAATGGGCACTTTGAACACACGAATATTGGCTAAAATGACCGACAGGATCAAAGCAAACACTAAGCCCCAAGTCGCCATCTCCATGGTGGTGCCTAAATACCTGAGCAGTATTGGCATCAGCTCAAGCATATAGTGAAAATCAAATCCCATCGGCTTACCTTTTTAAAACAAAAAAGGTGGAATGTGTGGTTCCACCTCAATCCCATCTTTTGATAATAGGGGAATTTACTTATTGGTGATATCGGCAGCAAACCATTTTTCAGAAATCGCACTCAGTGTGCCATCAGCGCGCATCGAAGCTAACGCTTGATTCACTTCAGCTTGCAGTTTTTGGCCTTGCTCGTTATTAACAAACGGCCAAGCGTTTTCAATGGTTTCAAAAGGGTGACCAGCCAATTGCAACGGTAAGCCCGTTGTTTTAATCAATTCCAGAGCCGAAAGGCGATCCATCACAAACGCATCAGCACGGCCAAGAGCAACGTCATGTTCAATGCCAGTATCGTAAGTTTTGATGATGATTTTATTGTCTTTGTCAAAGCTGCGCAGTAGCTGCTCGAAGTTTGAGCCTAAATTGACCGCGACCGTTTTGCCGGCAAGATCGTCAATCCCTTTAATGCTGTCATTACCTTTGCGAACGGTAATTTGTGCACCGTCGATGACATACGGGTCAGCAAATAAGTATTTCGCTTTACGTGCTTCTGTGACGGTGATTTGGTTTGAAATGGTATCAATTCGGCCAGTTTCAAGCAGGCCAAAGAGACCGGAGAAATTAGCCGTAACATATTTTACATCGTAATCATTGCGTTTACCTATCTCATCCCAAACATCCACTTCAAAGCCTTGCAGCTTGTCTTGTTTGACAAAAGTGAATGGAAAATAGCGCCCTGACATGCCGACTTTTATTTCCGTTGCCGCGTGTACGCTTGCAGCGGATAGTGCAATTGCAGTAATGGCGACTTTAACCCAGTTTTTCATCTTGAAACTCCTTATATTTATAGAGAGGGATGTTACTGGTAAAGCACTCAATAGAATAAATAACCAGTAGTTATTAACCATAACCGAACATAGTGACACAATTGGGGATAAGTATAGAGGATCCTTGTATATGTGGATCATCGTGTGGGTAAAGTGGTGCTAATTGTGAAGATCGACAAAAATCAAGCGCAAATTGTGTGAATAACTTCGATCTTATTCACTGGATCACGGATCAATCGCTGGCGATCTTGGTTATCAACAGGTAAAATCGCCAGTCTTTTCGATCATTTACTTAGGGTGAGGGCAACCGTGTCATCTTCGCTTTGGTTGCAATGTTTGCAACAGCTTCAAGAAGAGTTACCAGCAGCGGAATTCAGCATGTGGGTACGTCCGTTACAAGCGGAGCTCAATGACAATACTCTCACTTTATTCGCCCCAAACCGATTTGTGCTTGATTGGGTGCGCGATAAATACATCAACAGCATCAACCGACTACTGCAAGAGCATTGTGGCCACGATACCCCGAACCTGCGTTTTGAAGTGGGTAGTCGCCGGGTCAGCGCGCCTAAAGCTGCTCCCGTTCGTACTCAAGCGGATGTCGCGGCTGAATCTTCAGCTCCTGCACAGTTACAAGCGCGTAAACCAGTACATCGTACGTGGGAAAACGACACGGTTGTGGCAGACATTAATCACAGATCAAACGTTAACCCTAAACATAAGTTCAATAACTTCGTTGAAGGTAAATCGAACCAACTTGGTTTGGCTGCAGCGCGTCAAGTTTCCGATAACCCTGGCGCGGCCTATAACCCACTCTTCTTATACGGTGGTACAGGGCTAGGTAAAACACACTTATTGCACGCAGTTGGTAATGCGATTGTTGATAACAACCCGAATGCGAAAGTGATTTACATGCACTCAGAGCGTTTCGTGCAAGATATGGTGAAAGCGCTGCAAAATAATGCGATTGAAGAGTTCAAACGCTATTACCGCAGTGTCGATGCACTCTTGATCGATGATATTCAATTCTTTGCCAATAAAGAGCGTTCGCAAGAAGAGTTCTTTCATACCTTTAACGCATTGCTTGAAGGTAACCAACAAATCATTTTGACTTCCGACCGCTATCCGAAAGAGATCAATGGGGTGGAAGATCGCCTGAAATCTCGTTTTGGTTGGGGTTTGACGGTTGCGATTGAGCCACCAGAGCTTGAAACGCGTGTCGCGATTTTAATGAAGAAGGCAGAAGATCACCAAATTCATCTTGCCGATGAAGTTGCCTTTTTTATTGCCAAACGCTTACGTTCCAACGTGCGTGAATTGGAAGGCGCACTAAACCGTGTTATCGCCAACGCTAACTTTACTGGCCGTCCGATCACCATCGATTTTGTGCGTGAAGCGCTGCGTGACTTATTAGCTTTGCAAGAAAAATTGGTCACCATTGATAACATTCAAAAGACCGTGGCGGAATACTACAAAATTAAAGTGGCGGATTTGCTTTCTAAACGTCGCTCTCGCTCGGTTGCTCGTCCACGCCAGTTGGCGATGGCACTAGCTAAAGAGCTGACTAACCACAGCTTGCCTGAAATTGGTGATGCATTTGGTGGCCGAGATCATACGACAGTGCTGCACGCTTGCCGTAAAATCCAGCAGCTACGTGAAGAGAGCCACGACATCAAAGAAGACTATTCGAATTTAATTCGTACCCTGTCTTCTTGATGCACAACCTTCTTATATCAGCTATTTTAACCCTCACATTTGGGGTTGCCCGATAACATCGTAAGAGCTAACTATGAAATTTACTATTGAACGTAGCCACTTCATTAAGCCACTTCAGCAAGTATCTGGAACATTAGGCGGACGTGCGACTTTGCCAATTCTTGGTAATTTGTTGCTCAAAGTGGAAGAGAACGTGCTGTCGATGACGGCGACCGATCTCGAAGTCGAACTGATTAGCCGCGTGACTCTTGAAGGTGAGTGCGAAGCAGGAAGCATCACTGTCCCTGCGCGTAAATTTTTAGATATTTGTCGCGGCTTGCCCGATAGCGCCGTGATCACTGTGGTATTGGAAGGCGATCGCATTCAGATGCGTTCTGGCCGTAGCCGTTTCTCTCTGGCAACCTTACCTGCCAGTGACTTTCCTAATATTGAAGATTGGCAAAGTGAAGTGGAAGTGTCGCTCACTCAGGCAGAACTGCGCAGTTTAATTGAGAAAACCCAGTTTTCGATGGCTAACCAAGATGTGCGTTATTACCTGAACGGTATGCTATTTGAAATCGACGGTTCAACCTTGCGCTCTGTGGCAACCGATGGACACCGTATGGCGGTTTCGCAAACAGCACTCAGCGCGGATTTTGCCAATAAACAGATCATCGTGCCGCGTAAAGGGGTACAGGAACTGGTCAAGTTACTTGATGCGCCAGAACAGCTGGTTGTGCTGCAAATTGGTAGCTCAAATTTGCGCGCCCAAGTGAATAATTTCATCTTCACTTCTAAGCTGGTTGATGGCCGCTTCCCTGATTATCGCCGCGTTATGCCGCAGCAAACGACCAAAACCTTAGAAACGGGCTGTGATGAGTTACGTCAGGCATTTTCTCGTGCCGCGATTCTCTCAAATGAAAAGTTTCGCGGGGTACGGGTTAATCTTGCGGATAATGAAATGCGCATTACCGCCAACAACCCAGAGCAAGAAGAAGCGGAAGAGTTGTTGGATGTCACCTTTGAAGGCGACGCCATCGAAATCGGTTTTAACGTCAGCTATGTACTCGATGTACTGAATACATTACGTTGTGAACAGGTTCGTGTATCGATGTCTGACGCCAACGCCAGCGCGCTGATTGAAAATCGCGATGACGACAGCGCGATGTATGTCGTCATGCCGATCCGACTTTAAGTTTGCGCAATGCCGCTGACTCGTTTAATCGTCCAACAATTTCGTAATATTAAAGCCTGTGATATCCCATTATCATCAGGCTTTAACTTTCTTATTGGCCCTAATGGCAGCGGCAAAACCAGTGTACTGGAAGCGATTTACCTGCTGGGTCATGGTCGCTCGTTCAAAAGCGCCTTAACCGGACGCGTCATACAAAATGAGTGTCAGGAGCTGTTTGTGCATGGGCGTTTTTTGACCTCGGATCAATTTGAGCTACCGATTGGCATTAATAAGCAGCGTGACGGTTCAACAGAGGTTAAAATAGGCGGTCAATCTGGGCAAAAACTGGCGCAACTGGCACAAGTTTTACCTTTGCAATTGATTCATCCGGAAGGGTTTGATCTGCTCACCGATGGACCAAAACAACGACGTGCATTTATTGATTGGGGGGTATTTCATAGTGAACCTGCCTTTTATGATGCATGGGGGCGTTTTAAGCGCCTCAATAAGCAGCGCAATGCGTTGTTAAAAACGGCAACCCATTATCGTGAACTCAGTTACTGGGATCAGGAGATGGCGCGCTTGGCTGAACAAATCGATGCATGGCGCACACATTATGTGACGCAAATGAAGTGTGTTGCCGAGGCGTTGTGTCGCAGTTTTTTGCCAGAATTTGATGTGCAAATGAAGTATTATCGTGGTTGGGAAAAAGAGACGCCCTATCAACAAATCCTCGAGAAAAACTTCGAACGCGATCAATCGCTAGGCTACACATTCAGTGGCCCGAACAAAGCGGATTTAAAAATAAAGGTCAATGGAACACCGGTTGAAGATGTTCTATCACGCGGTCAGCTTAAATTAATGGTGTGTGCACTGCGCGTCGCACAAGGACAACACTTAACCGAGCTGACAGGTAAGCAATGCATCTATTTAATTGATGACTTTGCTTCCGAATTAGATAGCCATCGTCGTAAGCGTTTAGCGGATTGCTTAAAATCGACGGGGGCACAAGTTTTTGTAAGTTCTATTACGCAAGGCCAAGTTGCAGACATGATTGAGTCAAACAGCAAGATGTTTCATGTGGAACATGGCACAATAGAGCACGGATAAAATAGTGAGAGAGTAACTCATGTCGAATAATTACGATTCATCGAGTATTAAGGTACTGAAGGGTCTGGACGCGGTTCGTAAACGTCCAGGAATGTACATCGGCGACACGGATGATGGCACCGGTCTGCACCACATGGTTTTTGAGGTGGTGGATAACTCAATTGATGAAGCGTTGGCAGGTCACTGTAAAGACATCGTAGTGACTATTCACGAAGACAATTCAGTTTCAGTTAGCGATGATGGCCGTGGTATTCCTACCGACCTTCACGAAGAAGAACAAGTTTCTGCCGCGGAAGTTATTATGACGGTTCTGCATGCGGGCGGTAAATTTGATGACAACTCATACAAGGTTTCGGGTGGTCTGCACGGCGTCGGTGTGTCCGTTGTCAACGCGCTGTCTGAAAAAGTGCTACTGACTATCTACCGTAACGGCGCTATTCACACACAAACTTATTGTCACGGTGTGCCGCAAGCGCCGTTGGCTGTGGTGGGTGAAACCGATAAAACCGGGACAACCCTGCGTTTTTGGCCAAGTGCTGAAACCTTTACCAACATTGAATTCCATTACGATATTTTAGCTAAGCGTCTGCGTGAGCTCTCTTTCCTAAACTCTGGTGTATCCATCAAATTGCTTGATGAACGCGAAGAAGATAAAAAAGACCATTTCAGATATGAAGGTGGTATTAAAGCGTTCGTTGGCCATTTAAACCGCAATAAAACGCCGATCCATGAAAAAGTATTCCATTTCAGCTCTGAGCGTGACGATGGGATTACCGTGGAAGTGGCGATGCAGTGGAACGATGGTTTCCAAGAAAACATTTACTGCTTTACCAACAATATTCCTCAACGTGATGGTGGTGCCCACTTAGCGGGTTTCCGTGGGGCGTTAACTCGTACCCTAAACACCTTCATGGATAAGGAAGGCTTCTCGAAAAAAGCGCAAGCGGCGACCTCGGGTGATGATGCTCGTGAAGGCTTAACCGCGGTGGTTTCAGTGAAAGTGCCGGATCCTAAGTTCTCTAGCCAAACTAAAGATAAATTGGTTTCATCCGAGGTGAAATCTGCGGTTGAGTCAGCAATGGGTGAGAAATTGGCGGAGTTTTTGGCTGAAAACCCAAGTGAAGCCAAAATGGTCTGTTCAAAAATCATTGATGCGGCTCGTGCTCGTGAAGCGGCGCGTAAAGCGCGTGAAATGACACGTCGTAAAGGTGCGTTAGATCTTGCCGGTTTGCCGGGTAAACTCGCCGATTGCCAAGAAAAAGATCCTGCACTATCTGAACTGTACATAGTGGAAGGGGACTCTGCTGGCGGTTCTGCCAAGCAGGGACGTAACCGTAAAAACCAAGCGATTTTGCCGCTGAAAGGTAAAATTCTTAACGTTGAAAAAGCTCGTTTCGACAAAATGCTTTCTTCGCAAGAAGTCGCAACGCTTATCACCGCATTAGGCTGTGGCATTGGCCGTGATGAATATAACCCAGACAAACTGCGTTATCACAACATCATCATCATGACCGATGCGGATGTCGACGGTTCGCACATCCGTACGCTACTGTTGACCTTCTTCTATCGTCAAATGCCTGAGCTTATTGAGCGTGGCTACATCTACATTGCTCAACCGCCTTTGTATAAAGTGAAAAAAGGCAAGCAAGAGCAGTACATCAAAGATGAAGATGCGATGAACCAATACCAAGTTGCTTTGGCATTGGATGGTGCCTCACTGCATGTTAACCCTCAAGCGCCAGCATTAGCAGGCGAAGCGTTAGAAACCTTGGTTAAGCAATACAATGTCGCCATTAAGCTGGTGGAGCGCATGAGCCGCCGCTACCCTTACGCCTTGATCCATGAATTCATCTATATGCCGCGTATCATTGTTGATCAATGCGCTGATTCTGCAGTAGTAGAAGCGTGGGGCAAACAGCTGGTGGAGCAGTTAAATGCGAAAGAAGTTGGCGCAAGCCAATACAGCATTGAAACTGAGCACAATGCGGACCTTGGTATTTATCAGCCTAAGATTGTAGTGCGCACTCATGGTGTAACGCACCAACATCTATTAAGTGCTGATTTGCTCAATTCGAAAGAGTACAGCAAGCTGGCGGACCTTTCTGAAGCACTTTATGGCTTAGTTGAAGAAGGGGCTTACATTCAACGTGGTGAGCGTATTCAACCTGTCGATAACTTTGTTGATGCGTTGAACTGGTTAATTAAAGAGTCTCGCCGTGGCCTAAGCCTGCAACGCTACAAAGGTCTAGGTGAAATGAACCCAGATCAGTTGTGGGAAACGACGATGGATCCTGAATCTCGCCGTATGCTGCAAGTCACGATTGAAGATGCTGTTGGTGCTGATGAACTGTTTACCACCTTAATGGGTGATCAAGTTGAGCCGCGTCGCGCATTCATCGAAGAGAACGCCTTAAAAGTTGCCAACCTCGATGTCTAAGTCGTTGCTATAAAGCAAATCCCAAAAAACACCGTTTCGCAAGAGCGGTGTTTTTTTATGGTCAATACAAAGTCACCCAACGTGGGAGCAACCATTTTTAGCATCAACACTTTCTACTTATCTTAGGTTGTCTTCAAGGATAAAAGGTCATAAACGTTTTTTTATTGGGATTTTCTCTCAATAAAAAAAAGTATCTACTATTTTATTTTATTCCATGTTTTTAGAGGTTTTTATGAGCTTGAATTATATTTTTTGGCCGATATAGTATTCATTAATTACTTTTTAGGAGATGTGGGTTTGTTATTTATCTTACAGTAATAAATCCGAAGGTCTAACTTTCG
>NZ_CAWNHY010000004.1:0-13292 GCF_963874335.1 Vibrio sp. V10_P2A27P122
CTTTTAAGAAAAGCCGCTGTTTTTACAGCGGCTTTTTCGTATCTGATTAACATCATTTTCTCATACTGATATTTTATTCCACGCACCAGTTGCCATTCATTAGATAAGTACCCTCTCCATTCATCACATACCAAAGGTGTATTTTTTATAAACTGGCATCAAATATGCTTTCCATTATTCAACGGTTATGTCGTAATTAATGGCATGGTTAGAGAGGAGAAGTGTATGAGCCATCTCTATAAGATTGAATCCTACAGTGAAGAAGCGGTCAGCTCGATTGCCCAGTTTATCCGTTCTAAAGGTGGAAGATGCTGTATTGCTGGTTTTGCCGTGATAACAAGCCACCCTTTTCAAGAGCGCGAGGCGTGGCGTTTACTGCCACTTGTCGGCAAAGTGACTGACAATGTAACCGATTGGGATACCAGCCTTTTTTATCGAAAATGTGATAATTAGCTCGTCAGGTCGGTGAACATCTTACCTAATTCACTGGCCTCTGCTTACTTAGCGACCGATTCTTTGATGTCATTTTATTGAGCCGAATTACGTTGATAACGCGTGGTTTTGCTGGATTTACGTGTCTTTCGTTTGAATGCAGGGCGCTCCACTTTGGGCAATGAGCGAAGCGACTCTGGCACTGCGCCCGATTTCGCCTGTTCCATAATCTGAATAATGCGCTCTTGCAGCACTTGCATAAAGGGTTGATACGCTTGCCCACGTTCAGCCATCGCTTGCAATTGATGCTCCCAATGGGCGGTCATATCAGGATAAGTTGATTCATTTGGCAGCGCATGAATTAAACCCCTTCCCGCTGGCGAGCTTAGAATCAGCTTACCTTGACGTGTTAAGAGTTGCCGCTTGAATAAAGTGTCAAGGATCCCCGCTCGCGTCGCTTCCGTACCCAAACCATCGGTTTCACGTAAGATTTTTTTCAGCTCTTTATCTTCAACATAGCGAGCAATTCCCGTCATCGCTTGTAGTAAAGTCGCTTCAGTAAAATGACGAGGAGGCTCGGTTTTTCGATCGTGAATCTCCCCTTCTCGACACGTCAGCACCGTCCTTTTACTCAGTGGTGGAACGGCATCGACTCCGTTCTCTTCTTCATCGACTTTGCCTAACAAACTCTTCCAACCGGTGTCAACCAGTTGTCGCCCTGACGCAACAAAAAAGCCACCCGCAATATCAAACACCAGCTTGGCTTCCGCGTACACGGCGGCGGGATAAAATTGCATCAAGTATTGGCGCGCAATCAATTGGTATATTTTCATCTCATTTCCCGACAAGGCATTGACGGATGCCTGCTTTGGTGTGGGAATAATGGCATGGTGCGCGTCCACTTTCTTATCGTTCCATGCTTTGGATTTAAGAGCTAAGTTTGCGCCACTGACCGCCGTTAACAACTCTTTGGCGTTGCACGCGATAGCTTGAGTTACTGACGAAGCTTGAGCGTAATGTTCTTGTGGTAAGTAACGACAATCTGAGCGCGGATAGGTGATTAATTTATGCTTCTCATACAGAGATTGGCAAGTGTCTAACACTTGCTGGGCGCTCATTGCAAAGCGCTTCGATGCATCAATTTGCAGTGCAGATAAGGAATAAGGTAACGGCGCGGCTTGCTTAGTTTGCTTTTGTTCGGCTTCAATCACTGTGGCGGGTTGCCCTGCGATGCGCTGTGCGACATTTTCCACCAACTTGCGGTTTAAGACTCGCCCTTCTTCATCTTGCCACGGCTGGCAAGCATCGCTGGGTTTCCAGCGCGCACGGATATCAAACGCCACTTGATCAGTTTGATAAGGGATTAACGCATGTAATGTAAAATAGTCTCGCGGGATGAAGTTTTCTATCTCCTCATCCCGACGTACCACAAGCCCTAGAATAGGAGTTTGTACCCGTCCAACCGACAAGACACCTTGATAGCCCGCTTTCTGCCCCAGTAAAGTATAAGCCCGTGACATATTCATGCCATACAACCAATCGGCTCTTGAACGCGCGAGCGCTGAAACCGATAAAGGGATGAATTCGCGGTTACTGCGCATCTGTTTCAGTGCACGCTGCACGGCTGGAAGGTTTAAATCGCTGATCAGTAGCCGCAATGCTTGCTCTTTTTTACTTTGGCTTACTTTGCAATAATCAATCACTTCATCAACTAATAGTTGCCCTTCACGATCCGGGTCTCCTGCATGGATAATTTGCGATGCTTCTTTCAAAAGCTGACGAATCACAGTCAACTGTTTGCTCGATGTTTTGCGCGGTCTAAGCTGCCACTGTGAAGGAATGATAGGTAAGTCGAGTAAATTCCACTTTTTATAGCGTTCATCATAAACATCCGGCTCAACTTGCTCGAGTAAATGCCCAATACACCAAGTAACGATGTCACCATTCGCACAACGAATGAAACCTTGATCTTTCTTGTGTGGTTTCGGCAAAGCATCGGCTATAGCGCGCCCTAAGCTGGGCTTTTCAGCAATGAATAAACGGGTCATAAACTCAAATCAACGCAAAAAAATAAGGCCACATTAACCAATGTGACCTTAATAAATCAAGAAAAACTGTTATTTTATACAGTATTACTCTTCATTGCCTGCACGTGCAGCGGCTTCTTTCACTAAAGGTTGCAGTTCGCCTTTTTGGAACATTTCGATAATGATGTCACAACCACCAATCAACTCACCTTCAATCCACAATTGTGGAAAAGTAGGCCACTGTGCGTATACAGGCAGCTCAGCGCGGATATCTGGGTTTTGCAGAATATCCACATAAGCAAATTTCTCACCGCAAGCCATCAAAGCCTGCGCAGCTTGAGAAGAGAATCCGCAACTTGGTAGCTTAGGAGAACCTTTCATGTATAGCAGAATGGCATTTTCTTCAAGTTGCTGTTTAATTTTATCAATAGTTTCCATTGCTTCCTCTTAATGGGATAGTGCGGTTTGTTACTGACATTCTAAATCATTAATAGAGAATAAAAAGCACATATTATTTATGGATATCCTGCCTATACAACAATTTTCAATATTAGGACTTTTAATAAAGTAAAAACTTGCTAAAATACCTTCAAGTCAGTCGTATCGACGAATATCATTATAATATCTGGAAGCTACTGAAAGAGACTTTCACTCTTTCTACACAACGGAGAATCGAGCAATGTCATTCGAATTACCAGCTTTGCCTTACGCTAAAGACGCTCTAGAACCACACATTTCAGCCGAAACACTAGATTTCCACCACGGTAAGCACCACAACACTTACGTTGTGAAGCTTAACGGCCTTATCCCTGGCACTGAATTTGAAGGTAAATCTCTCGAAGAGATCATCAAGACTTCAACTGGTGGTGTATTTAATAACGCCGCTCAAATTTGGAACCACACCTTCTATTGGCACTGCCTTGCACCAAATGCAGGTGGCGAACCAACAGGTGCCGTTGCAGACGCAATCAACGCCGCATTTGGTTCTTTTGAAGCTTTTAAAGCAAAATTCACTGACTCAGCGATCAATAACTTTGGTTCATCTTGGACTTGGTTGGTGAAAAATGCGGATGGTTCTTTAGAGATCATCAACACTTCAAATGCAGCCACACCACTGACTCACGAAGGTGTGACTCCGCTACTGACGGTTGATCTGTGGGAACACGCTTACTACATCGATTACCGTAACCTACGCCCTGACTACATGAATGGTTTCTGGGCACTGGTTAACTGGGCATTCGTTGCAGAAAACCTAGCAAAATAACCTTTTCCCCTTGGATTGGTATTTAGTCATATGAAAAGCCTGCTTTATCGCAGGCTTTTTTGTTATTTTATCTAAAGTTATCTGCTTTCTCGCCGCTAAAAGTGCATCGGTTGGAGAGGCAAATGCAAGTACATACATTAGATAAAGCCAGTATTATAAACGAGCTTCAATTTGGCTCGGGGCTAAGCCATGCTGTCCAGCAAGGACGCCGTGCGGACTTTGCACTCATACTGTCGATGTTTTCTAACGATGTACGCGACAACACTCCTGTTGAACGTATTGAAAACCCACCCACTAGCGATGAATTGTTACGTAAGCGATTTGAGCTTACGGAGCCTCAAGCACTGCGTTCCGACCAAAGCTCTTACGCTGTTTCAGCAAAACAGGCCGAGCTTTTCCATCACGGAGGACTCGCCAGTGCGAAACTCAGCCACTACTTGACTCCTGAAGTACTCGCCTATTTGCCTGAAGATACGCATGATTTACCCGAAGAGGTATATCTTAATCTGTCAGGACATGAGCGAAGGCATCTTGCCTCCCCCTCAAACGTTGAGCTCTTAGTTGCCGATCTGTCGGTTCAACTGACCGTTGCCCACCGGCAAGATCAGATCCGCACCCAAGTTTGATGTCTTGTATGTAACACAAAACGACATTCTCTAGATCAGAATGTGAGTATGACCAAAAAAAACACATACCACGCTCGCTTAGGCTGAGTAATTTGATGTTATTCACACCCTACCCACAGTTAATCAACCATCCTATTGAGACTAAATCCCGCTACAACAATAAAACAAACAATAGGGTGAGGCACCCAATGGATATAAAAAGTGCAATAATATTAATCACTTCAGCAAGTTCGATGCTTGGTAGCACGCTGGCCGTTCATTTCGCACATTTAGGTGCAAAAATTATTTTGTGTGACCAAGACAAATTTGGGTTAATGGAAACCTTTGCTCGTTGCAAAGCGATCTCTCAGGATGTTCATTATTACCACACACCAGATTACTCTTTAGAAACGATCCATCGGCTGTTCGATTTTATTGATCAAACCTATCATGGGGCACCGGATGTACTGGTCAATAATTGGCCAAATGCATCCCTCCCCCCCTTGATAGGTGAACAACGAGCTGAAGTCTTTCTTCAGAAGCTCGCCATGATGGCCTCAACTTTATTCACTTTTGGTCAAGCCAGTGCTGAGCGAATGCGTATTAACAACAAGCCAGGTGTGATTGTGAACGTCATTTCTCAAAATGATGAGTATGACCTAGCGGGAATTGAAAATGCGAATTCTATGGTTTCTGGTTTCACGCAGAGTTGGGCAAAAGAACTAACCCCTTTCAACATAAGGGTCGGAGGCGTAGTGCCTAGCGCAAAAGGTGATGTAGATGAGAAGCCCCATTGGGCTGAGCTGCAAGATGAATTGATCCGCAATACGGAATACATCGTCGCTAACGAATACTTTAGCGGACGTGTGATGTCGGCCTAGCTAGCAGTACAAGGCCGACCTACATGGGTATGATTAAAACCCTTCTTCCAGATAATCGTCGAGATACTCTTCTTCCGATTCATCGTACGTTTGGGTATCAATTTCTGCTTTAAAATCTTGGCGTTGTAAATAAACATCGCGAGTTAATGAATATGGATCTGGGGAGTTTTCCAACGTCACTTCTTGGGGAACGAGCCTTGCTCGGGTCTCCAATCCTTCCAGAGCCCATTTACCTAGGCCAGCCCAGACATTGAGATAAGAAAGTGGTACATACAAGCCATCCACAACATCTGTGGTTTCTCGAATCGTGTAGGGCCCGTATCCAGGAATCATTAAATATGGACCATTACCAACACCATAATGGCCTACCGCATCACTAAACGCTTTTTCATTGTGTTTGGTGATGCCCGCTTCTGACGCAATATCAATCATCCCAAACAGGCCTAAGGTGCTATTAATCCAAAAGCGGTTAAAGTGGTCAACGGCTTTCGTACCATTACCCATCAATATGTTGTTGATAATGCTTGAAGGTTCATCAAGGTTTGACAGAACATTGGCGATCGTTTTTCTAATGGGGTGTGGAATGTAATCCACGTAGGCAATCGCAACAGGGCGAACCAAGTATGGATCGATATAATCGTAGTTGATTGTCCACATTGATCGGTTAAAAACCTCAAAAGGATCGCCCGACTGCGTTTGATTTGATTCGGCTGACGTTGAATCCGGAGCGCTTGCACACCCTGCTAATACGAAAAGGAACAGCATAGGGCATATCAGTCGGGATAGGCGGCTTATCATTATTTATTTCCATGTATAAAGGCCGATGAGACATCGGCCTATCAATACGTTAATTGTATATAAGTGCTATTAATACTGCTTATTGATCACAACTTCAACAGGTTGACCGAGGCTCATGGGAGCACTTTCACCAAACCAATCACCTTGTTTGGTTGAAACATTGCCATCCGTATCCAAGCGTACTCGAACAATAAGCTGTGCAAGGTCGGATAACTTCCGCCCTTGAACCATGCTATTGCTATCATCTAACACAACCTTAATAGGGAATTGAGTCAGTGGATAACGCGCTGCGGCAACAGGCATAGGTGCACCATCAGAACTGTGCACAGAGACTATGAGTACTGCATTTTGTTCAAGAGTCACACCATCACCGAGTGAGATGGTGACAGGAACCATTTTCCCATCGATAGCTTTAGGCTGCATTTTGCTTTGTGCTCTTTCAATACTGCGCGAAAGCATCTCATAACGGCTATCTTCAGGGCCAATCATCTGCTGCATTAATCGCCAATACTTCATCGCCGCTGGGTAATCCTGGCGTTCAAACGCATCAAACGCAAGTAGTGAAAACACGCGTAGATCAACATAATCTTGTTGTACTAATGCCGTTAAAATTTCACGTGCTTGATTTTGGTCAAGCTCATCTTGTGACAACATTAATGCTTGCGCATAGCCCAACTTCACATCTGCATCTTTTGGATCTAACGCATACGCTTTCTTCATTGAGCCAATCGATGTTTCTATATCTCTGTTAGCAAGTCCAATACGTCCAAGCAGCAACCACCCGGTCGCATCTTGAGGCTGATAATGCAGACGAGTGCGCAGCGCCAGTGTGAGATCATTCATCTCATCATCACTTAAGGCAGCACCTTCTGGTGACATCATTTTTTTTGAGAGTGCAGGTAAGTTAGCGTTCACTTGCTGCCACTGCTCTACTTGACTAGCCGCGCCAAATTTTAGGTAAAAGCCATAGCTTAAGATGACGACCAATAAAATCGAGGGGATCAAAACAACCATCTGTGACACATGTGAAGAATTTCCTTGCACCGATTGCGCAGGAATATCATCCAATAGCGACTGTTTCAGATCAGCAATCAGCTCTTGTTCGCTGTCAACCAACCCTTCTTGCGTCTCTTCGTGTAACTCTGCAAGGCGGTTTTTAAAGATCGCTTTGTTCAATTCGTCACGCAGCGCTGCATCGTTGTTCGCTCTGTTTTTGAGGATCGGCAGTGCAATGAAGACACAACCAAAGAAGGTCAGAATGAGGGTAGATAACCAAAAAAACGTCATTATTGTTTGTCTCCATGCTTCTCATCATCAACCGCGTCTTCGGCGAGCAACTGATTTAATCGCTCTTCCTTTTCGGCATCCCAAACTTCACCATTTTGAGCGGTTGATGCTTTACGACGTTTGCTGCGTAATACAATAAAACCAAAACCCAGAAACACCACACTCAAAGGACCTAGCCATAAGATGGAAGTCGCCAAAGTCAACGGTGGGTTATAGGTCACAAAGTTGCCGTAACGTGCAATCATGTAGTCAACAATGTCTTGTTCAGACTTACCTTGTTTGGTCATTTCATAGACTTTATTACGTAAGTCCTGTGCTAATGCAGCATTTGAGTCGGCAATAGTATTGTTTTGACACTTTGGACAACGCAATGTATTGCTCAACTCTTTGAATTGCTGCTCTTGCTGTGGATTATCAAACTCGTACACTTCAATTGCAGATTGCACAGAAAATACCAAAGCAAAGCTAGCAATGATCGATAATATAAAACGCTTCATTACTTCGCTTCCTCTAGAAGTTTCTGATACATAGGTTGCAAAGTTGTTTGCCAATTGGTTGGATTAACATCCCCCACATGGCGGTAACGAATAACACCGTTGGCATCAATGAAAAAGGTTTCCGGCGCACCGTAAACGCCGAGATCTAACCCTAACATACCATGACCATCGAACAGGCTGATCAAGTAAGGATTACCTAGCTCATTTAACCATTGAACCGCTTTATCTCGTTGATCTTTATAATTTAAGCCTATAATTTTTACACCATCACCCGCCAACCGATTGAGATATTGATGTTCGGCATAGCAGGTCGGGCACCAAGTTGCCCAGACGTTCAGCAGCAAAGGCTCGCCTTTAAATATCGCTTGGTCGTACAGCTTGCCGGGTTCGGCTAAATCTTCCAAACGAAATTCAGGCACAGACTTACCAATCAGAACCGACTCCAATTTTGTGGGATCATCACCTTCGGTATTTTTGACCAACTGAGTAACAAACACGGCAACTAGACCAAGAAAAGCCACCAATGGAATAAATAGAATTTTCTTGTTCATCTAGGCCTCCTGTTGGGAGCTTTTTCTAAAGCGGTAGCGTTTGTCACTGATGGCTAACGCACCACCTAATGACATCAATAAAGCACCAGCCCAGATCCAACGTACAAATGGTTTGTAATAAATTCGGATCGCCCATGAACGACCATCTTCTAATCGCTCACCCATTGCAATGTACAAATCGCGAGTGATGCCACGATCGATGGCCGCTTCAGTCATCATTGACTTGGCAGTACGATAAAAGCGTTTTTCCGCATGGAGTGTATTCACGTATTGCCCATCCTGCGTAATTTCAAAATCGGCAATATAACCATCATAGTTCGGGCCATCTTTATCTCTTAACCCTTTGAAATAAAAGTTATATTGTTGGATTTCAAAAGATTCCCCAGGTGCTAGACGAACATCACGCTCGATACTGTAGTTTTGCACCATCGCAATACCAATCACAGTAACGGCAAGACCAACATGGCCTAACATCATGGCCCAGTGGCTACGTTGTAGTTTAGTCACCCCTATCATGAAGCTATGACGATGTGTCGCACGTTGGTGCAACTCGACAACGTGTAGCAAGATGATCCAAAACGCCATGACCCAGCCGATAAATGCCATCAAGCTAAAGCGTTCAGCTAGCAGGTACACCATAACCGCCGAAAGAATCAACGCCATCAGGCCACAAATCAACATCGGTTTCAAAAGCTTGGAAAAATTATCGCGCTTCCAACGGATCAGTGGACCGATCCCCAGCAAAAATGCAAATGGCACCATTAGCCATGCAAACAGCATGTTGAAGAAAGGCGCTCCTATTGATACGGAACCAAGGCCAATCTGCTTGTGGATTAAAGGTAACAAGGTGCCAACCAACACCACCACCAATGCAGCGATTAATAAGATGTTGTTGGAGAGCAGCGCATTTTCACGCGAGATCAATTCAGCATTGCCACGGACGCGCACTGCCGCACCTTTAACGGCAAACAATAGCAGTGAGCCACCGATGACAAACACCAAAAACCCAAGGATAAACAGGCCACGAGCGGGATCGGATGCAAATGCGTGTACCGAAACCAAAATACCAGATCGCACTAAGAATGTGCCCAGTAAACTGAGCGAAAATGCTGAAATTGCCAGTAACACTGTCCAAGCTTTGAATGTGCCACGTTTTTCTGTCACAGCAAGTGAGTGCATCAATGCCGTTCCCGCAAGCCATGGCATAAACGACGCGTTTTCTACTGGATCCCAGAACCACCAGCCACCCCAGCCAAGTTCGTAGTAAGCCCACCACGAACCTAGCGCGATGCCTAATGTCAAAAATAACCACGCCGCAGTTGTCCAAGGACGAGACCAACGGGCCCATGCAGTATCCAAACGCCCAGTCATCAAAGAGGCTATCGCAAATGAGAATGCGACTGAAAAACCAACATATCCCATGTATAACATGGGTGGGTGAATGATTAGCCCAGGATCTTGTAGCAGCGGGTTTAAGTCACGACCATCAATTGGGAAATAGGGTAAGGTGCGTAAAAATGGATTCGAAGTCACGATGACAAACAGCAAGAATCCAACGCTGATCAGCCCCATAACGGATAAGACTCGCGCCACAGATTCTTGAGGCATACCACGGCTAAAGGTAGCCACCGCCACAGTCCATCCCGCTTGAATTAAAACCCACAGCAATAATGAACCTTCATGCGCCCCCCACACCGCTGTTAGACGGTAATACCAGGGTAATTGACTATTCGAATTACTCGCCACGTATTGTACCGTGAAGTCATTGACATAAAATGCCCATAGCAAAATGCTAAATGAGACCAATAGCAATGAAAACATTCCCCATGCTAATGGCCGCGCAGTATTCATCAGCATGGTATTGTTTTTAGAAGCACCAACAAGTGGAAGTAAGCTGAGTAATATGGCAAGCCCAAGTGAAACAATAAGGGCAAAATGTCCTATTTCAACAATCATTGAGCACTTCCTTGTTTTTGTTCCGAGCTATAGGTTAACGGCTCATGCGTTTTCTTCATTGCTTCAGCAATTTCCGGTGGCATATAGTTTTCATCATGCTTGGCTAGCACTTCAAACGCTTCCACTGTGGTGGCATCTTTCAATACGCCTTGCGCAACAATACCCTGACCTTCTCTAAACAAGTCGGGTAAGATGCCTTCATATTCGACCGTCACATTTGGACCAACATCGTGGAGCTGAAATCTTACTTTTAGTGAACCCGGATCTCTTTTCACAGAGCCCACCACCACCATGCCGCCAATGCGTAGCCGTTGACCCACTTCTGGCTTTGTCCCATCGGGTTTACCGTGTACAAGCTCGGTCGGCGTATAGAAAAGGTCCATATTTTGATTGAGTGCATACAACATCAAACCAATGGTGGCACCAGCCCCAATAATCAATGCCAAAATAATGGTGAGTCTTTTTTTACGTCTTGGGGTCATAAGGTGTTCTCCATATGCTTTGCAGCATCAATTCTGGCTTGGCGTTCAACCTTTGCTTGCACATCTTGCAACAAGGTTTTGCCACGCTTGATGCTGAGCATCAGTAAAATAAACATGGATAAAAAGGTAATGCCAAATGCACTCCATACATAGGCGGAGTAACCGCCCATCGCCAAGAAATCACTCAAAGAGTCAAAATGCATGATCAGTTACCTTTCTGTGTTTGAAGGGTTGCCAATTCGATAACCCAAGGGCGATGGCTCTCTTTACTGATAATTTCATTGCGTAAGCGGACCATAGTGACCGCAGCAAAAAAGAAAGCAAAGCCAAAAATATTGAGCAGCAGTGGCCACAACATGTCACTGGATATGGAAGGCTTTTCAAATTTAGTAATCGTGGCACCTTGGTGCAGGGTATTCCACCACTCAACGGAGAAATGAATGATAGGTAGATTGATCACACCAACGATGGCCAGCAGACCTGCGGCTTTTGCGGCTGTTTTTTGATCATCGAAAGCGTGGTAAAGCGCAATCACTCCCAAATAGAGAAACAGTAAAATGAGCTCAGACGTCAGACGAGCATCCCATACCCACCAAGTTCCCCACATCGGTTTACCCCAAATGGCTCCAGTAATTAACGCAATAAACGTAAATACCGCACCGATGGGCGCCATTGCAGCAGCGGCCATGTCTGACAGTTTTAATTGCCAAACTAGACCAATGAAAGCCGCAATCGCCATCGACATATAAATGCCCATTGACCAAATGGCGGAAGGGACATGAATGTAAATGATTCTGAAGCTATCGCCTTGTTGATAGTCTGCCGGAGCATAAGCTAAACCAAGGATATTACCGACTACCAGGCATAAGATAGCGAGCCCTGCAAACCAAGGCAGGAACTTTCCACATAGCCGATAGGCGGATTCAGGCTTTGCATAGGGATGGAGCCATTTCCACATTGTATTGTCTCACTCTTACTTCATTGCTTCTGAGCATGTGTCTGCTCAGTTTATTGTGTTGTTGATACGCAACGCTCAAATGCATTGCTGAAAATATCGTTCGTACTTAATTTAGTTAACGCTGACTCTCAATGCTGCGCTAATAGCAAATGGAGTTAATGTTATCGCGCCCATAAACATTGCCCCCAAAACAGCCAATTGACCGTTGTAGAGCATGCCAAGCGATGCTGCATCAATAGCTGATGTAGCGAAGATTAAAATCGGGATATACAAGGGTAAGACCAGTAGGCTCAGCAACACGCCACCTTTTTGCAAGCCGACGGTCAATGCAACACCAATAGCACCGATAAAACTCAACGTTGGCGTGCCAATGAACAAAGTCAATACAACTGCAAGCCACGTATTAAAATCTAATGACAATAATACGGCTAACAATGGGCTAATTAAAATTAAAGGCAATCCAGTCAATAACCAATGAGCCACGACTTTTGAAATAACGACTATGGGTAATGGCACTGGGATCAGCATCATTTGTTCAAGCGACCCGTCTTGAAAATCATCGCGAAACAGACGCTCAAGTGATAGTAGCGCCGACAGTAACGCCGCAACCCAAACAATACCAGCAGCGATACGGGCGAGCAAAGCAGGCTCTGGGCCGATACTCAGCGGGAATAGGGTGATCACTATGATAAAAAACCACAGTGGATTAAAAATATCGGCTTGACGTCGAAAGGCGATCAATAATTCACGACGGATGATCATCCCCATGGTCACGATCATGACTCATGCCCCAATTTAATTTTTCGCAATTGCGGATAGTTAGCAAACATATCTTGGTGTGTGGTCAATACAACGATGCCACCTTGTTGCGCATGCGCTAGAAATAAGGCTTCCAACACTTTGACACCTTGCTTATCAATCGCAGTTAACGGTTCATCTAAAATCCACAACTTTTGTTGACTGAGCCACAAACGAGCCAGCGCAACTCGGCGCTGTTGTCCGGCAGAAAGCTGGCCTGCAGCCACGTCTTCTCGGCCAGCTAAACCCACTTTAGCCAAGGCTTGATATATCTCTTGAGAAGACGATTCTGCATTATGCACTGATTGATAAAAATGAAGATTCTCGAATGCCGTCAAATCGCGCTTAACCCCAGTTTGATGACCAAGAAACAGTAAATCTTGGTGGTAATCATCACGATTAGACTCAATATTTATGCCATTCCACAAAATAGAACCATCCTCTCTATCACCTAACCCGGTAATAATTCGTAGTAAGGTCGTTTTACCTGTGCCGTTCCGTCCTTCAATCTGCACCAATTCGCCAGCATGAATCACAAAGCTAAGTGCTTCAAACAGAACTCTTTCATCACGAATTGCGGTCAGGTTATTTACTTCAAGCATGTGCATCTAAATCGAGAAATTTGAGCCGCTATATTAGCACACCACACCTAAGACAAAACATAATAAGACTATTACCAGTCACGAAACTAGGTAAGAAACTGTTAATTTTTAATTATTTTCTGTCTCATTTACTACTTTATGGCTACATTTAACC
>NZ_CAWNHY010000005.1:0-13096 GCF_963874335.1 Vibrio sp. V10_P2A27P122
ACTGCATTATCTAAGCTCTCTGGCACGATCCCGTTAGCACCATGGACAACCTGCCGCTTTGATATCAGATAATCACCAGCTTTAATTCCATAATAGTTCTTTACTAATATGTCTTTTCCTTTGAGGGAAGCTCTAGGCACAACACCTTCGTTGCGACGCTTCACTGTCACCAATTGATACAATTCGTTATCAAGCAGCTCAATTGGGCGCTTTGTCTCAGCTAAAATGCTTCCAATTTCTTTATCTTGCCACTCCCCACTAAACCCCTTAAACCGAATCTCAGGCACGTTATTTTCTACAGTCATCTTATGCGCCCTTCAATAATCTAGTGAGCTCACTCAAACCTTGTAGGTCAAACTCATTACCGGTGAGTTCGCCCATCATTTCTGCCAGTTCTTGCTCGGTAGTTTTTATCTCATTCGATACTTGCGAATAAGTCACGGCATATTTGTCGGTAAGGGCTTGCACCTTGCTGGTGAGCTCGGTAATCACACTATTTGGCATAGCAGCAAGCTCGCTGCTTAATGGTGCAATCCATTTTAGGTGCAGCAGGTTATTCACTTGCTCTTCGCTTAAACCCTCGATGGTTAATTTCGTTTTTAGGTGTAGTTGAGTAGTCGCTTCTTTAACTGCTTTTTTCAAGGCTTTTTCTTCATCAATCAGTTTGTTCGCACGAATAATCTTGGCCTTATAACTAACGTCTGGTTCCAAGCTGTCTTCGGCAAATTTGACCTTGCTGTCTTTTTGTTCTTTTAAGAAGACCTTAGCTGCTTTTGCCACTTCCGCATTGGCAAAGGCGTCTTTACTTTCTTTGACCGTGTCTTGTTCTTTGTCTTCTTCGCTTAAAGACTCAAAAATTTCTTCAAGTGTGCTTGAGATTTCAGTCAAGCGATTTTCTTGTTTAGCTAGTGCTGCTAAGTCATCACTTAAGAGAGTCTTTTGTACTAAAGCAAAAGGTAAGATGTGACCTTTCCAGCCATCTTGTACCTCAGTATCTTTACCGTCTTTTTTCTTGATAACAATATTTGCGTCAACTTGCTTCGTTGCGTCAAAACCTTCCGTTTGCATCATTTCTAAATCAGCGCTAATGATTTGCCATTGGTTGTTTAGAAGCTGATAGGCTTGGTATTTGTCGATTAAAGTAATGGGACTTAATCGGTTAAAGAGATCAGCACTTAATGAAGCCTCTTGTTGATTGCGGTTAACCCCTTGCCAACCTTTAATTAGCTTGGTGTTTAAGTCGTCATCAAACCCAGCAAAAGCCTGTTTATAAGTCGCGATAAACTCAACTACTTGTGGATGACTGCTAATACTTGTATTTACAGCATCTTTAGCAATAGCTAACTCACTGTACGCAGAAGATTTAGCCGCAAACAAAGCGCTGCGTAGCTGTGGGAAAGCAAGCCAGTATACATTGAGTTCATCAATTTCACGGTTAGGAATACCGCCTAACATGGTAGCGTGTAAGTCCCAACTTTCAGCCGCTGCTGAAGAATCTACATAGCGTGGTATGTTTAAGTTGTAGCCATTGCTGCGCAGGGTTTCTTTACTCACGACTTGTGAGAATTTATCGATACTTTCACGATTGATAACAACATCAACGATACGCTTAATATCACTCGCTTGTAGCTTGTTGTTTTTACCTTCTTTAATAAAGTGCTTAGACGCATCAACAACCAATACATCGGTATTCTGACGCTTTTGCTTAAGTACTAAAATCAC
Source organism: Vibrio sp. V10_P2A27P122 (assembly GCF_963874335.1). Lineage (NCBI taxonomy): Bacteria > Pseudomonadati > Pseudomonadota > Gammaproteobacteria > Vibrionales > Vibrionaceae > Vibrio > Vibrio sp. V10_P2A27P122. The sequence goes on from NZ_CAWNHY010000005.1 coordinate 1,723, forward strand.
GGTTGGAATACCCGTACCAAAAAAGATATTACTCGGCAAACCAATAATGGCATCAATGTGGTTCTGCTCAATAAGCTGCTTACGGATCTCCCCCTCTTCACCACCACGGAACAACACACCATGAGGTAAGACAATGGTCATAATGCCATCAGGTTTTAGGTGATAGAGATCGTGTAATAAAAAGGCAAAATCAGCTTTGGTTTTTGGGGCGAGACCAAAACGCGAATAACGAGGATCGCTATCTTTATAGCTAGGGTCCCATTGTTGTGAATAAGGTGGGTTAGAAACAACGGCGTCCACGTATAGAGCATCGTAAGTGCCTTGTGGATCGTTCTCATCGAAGTACGGCCAATCGTCTTCTAGAGTATCGCCATTACGAGTTTTAATGTTGCTGGCTTTAATACCACGCATGATCAAATTCATACGGGTTAGGTTATAGGTGTTCGCTTTTAACTCTTGAGCATAATAGGTAATGCTGTCTTTGTTTTTAGCGTACTTTTCAACAGCCTCACCGATATTGATAAGGAGTGAGCCAGAGCCAGACGTTGGATCGTAAATCTCAATGGTGTCTTTATTTTTGAGTTCATGAGCAACGATGTGCGACATGAGAACCGAGACCTCATGAGGCGTGTAAAACTCCCCAGCTTTTTTACCCGCATTTGCCGCAAACTTTTCAATCAGGTACTCGTAAATGTAACCCAGAACGTCATAGCCTTGCTTAGAGTTCATTGGAATACTTTTGATTAAGTGCAGCAAGTCGCTGATAGCTTTAGTTCGCTTACCCGCACTTTCTCCAAGTTTGCTTAACCCTGTTTCTAGAGTAGTAAAGATGCCTTCAAACAACTTTTTGTAAGTAGGAGAAATCAAACGGCTAAAAGCAGAAAGCGCATCACGTACGTTAGATTCGTCAAAGTCAGACTTTGGATCAACCCATGTTGAAAACAAATTATCGTAAGCGATGAAATAGCCTAGATTGTCTTGAATGTATTTAACTGTGTCAGCATCTTCTTCTGTTAGCGCTTTGATTTCATCGGGCGTCATCCCTTCTTTGGTGACGAACTCCACCTGTTGATCGCTGAGATACTTATAAAATATGAAACCTAAGATGTAGTCTTTGTATTCGTTTGCTTCGATCTTTGAACGCATCTGGTTTGCTGATTCCCAGATTTTTGCCGCTAATTGTTGCTTATTCATATTCTACTCAATTCATTTCAACTATTGACCGACATCGTGAAAACTGTCGGCACATGTTCGTAATATTGTGTTCAGGGACTCAGTTCAGCTGAGTTTCTTGCTCTTGTATCCACGCATGGAGAACGCCACTCTTAAACGCCCAAAACCACCGACGTTAAAGCCGATAGGAACCTATTTTCAAAAGGCAAACCCCTAAGTGTTTTTCTAAGCTGGCTTTAACTATGTCGCTGTTTTTTTAACCGCAACTATTTGAGCAACCACCGAATTGTGCGCTCGCGAACTCTTTATCCATTCTGAAACACGGAGAATACGGGAGAATTGAAGAATCAACAATGAGCAGAACCAAACTTCCGCGCTCCGGTTTCATATGTAATTTTTTTGTTTTAGCCAAAATGCTCCACCATTCAGCATCTCCCTTCTGCCCCTACCATCAATTCGAATCCAAATTTTTTCAAATATATTTCATCACTATGCATTACCCCCATTAATCGAAAAAGGAACGACTATTCCACCAGCTTAACGACCAAGAAGCACGTTCACCCACCACTCTAGAGGCCACCTTGTTATCAAGGTGGTCTTTTTTATTTCATTCGTAAAAAGGAACACCCTATGCAAACAACACATCAAGATAACCCAAACAGCTTATCTATAGACCAGTCAGATTCATTACTTACGCTAGAGACAAAAAAAATCAAACCACTCACGGTTCTTGTCCACTGGTCTGAATCCCGCGAGTTCACAGAAGAAACACTTTATGATTTTAGTGAATTTGAAAAGAAAGCTCTGACGGTTGCCAAACGCAACCCATTAGGCGGATACGATAAAACAAAAGTAACCGTGATCTTTGATAATGAGCATCAGCACGAATGCCGCCTAGATTTAGGATGTGGTGGTAATGACCACGGCTTTGCAGAGCACTGCTTAAGTATGGCTCGTTATTACCGCCAACATAAAGGGGATGTCGATAAACCTTGGCTTTACGATAAGCACCACCAGCAGTTAATCGAACTCATCCACACTTATGAATTAGATCTCTCATTTGTCGACCTAGGACGTTTACAAGTAAAACAGGTCGAGGAGCAAGCTAAAGCCGAGGAAGCCGCGAAAGAAAAGGCAAAAGAGCAAGCGCTAGAACAAGTATGGCGTGAACATCGACAAGCGGAGGAGACGTTTCAAGAGACCTTAGTTGTACCACAATGGGCAAAGGGCGTGATTGTTGCCACACTGACTGACTATGACGCTGAAAGCAGTGAGTCGCGTGCTGGGGAATTTCACACCAAAACGTTAAAGACCATCATTCTTGCTTGGTCGAAACACTCTCGAAACCTATTCCCAGAACTACGCAAAGCATGTCTTAATCACCCTGAAACGGCTTTTCTTAACGATCCAGAAAAAAGCGTGGAACACCGTGAGCGCTTTGCCATGGGAGAAGGTTATTACCTTACTGATACCAAGTACATTCGTTACGGATGGCAAATCAAAAAGAGAAACTTTTATAGAGAGGATAATAAAGCACGTTACGTCCCCTTAGGTGAGATCGCGATACGCGAGTAAAAAAGAGAGGCGAATTGATCGCCTCTCTTTAGCTCTAGGTGGTGCAATTTTTTTGTTCGGAGTTATCTACTGGTCACTGAGTAAGAACTTAGCTCAATACGAATGAACGACCCTGTAAATAATTCTGTGTAACTGTCGGGGTTACATGTATTGAGTGAGTCGGTCTTCGAACATAATCATAAAGCGGTTTAGAGCTTGTCGCCAGTTTCTGATCGGCATCGTCCATTTTTTGGAAGCATCTCGGATAGCCAGGTAGATCACCTTTCTAGCTGATTCATCCGTTGGGAAGAGCTTGCGCTTCTTAATCGCTTTTCTAATAACGCTGTTGAGGGATTCAATGGCGTTAGTCGTGTATATGGCTCGGCGAATATCCTCTGGGTAGTTAAACAGGGGGTTGAGGTTGTCCCAATGCGCCGTCCAAGAGCGACTGATTTGAGGATACTTACTATCCCATCGGTCAGAGAACTGCGCTAGAGCCAGCAGAGCCTCATCTTCTGTGGCTGATTGGTAGATTTTCTTCAGGTCAGTCGTCACCGCTTTATAGTCTTTCCAAGGGACGTACTTGACCGAGTTTCGCACCATGTGGACGATACAGAGCTGTATTTGCGTCTCTGGGAACGCAGTGTTGATGGCGTCAGGAAAGCCTTTTAGTCCATCAACGCAGGCGATAAGGATGTCTTTTACTCCACGGTTTTGAAGTTCAGTCAGCACGTTAAGCCAGAACTTGGCACCTTCTGTTTCAGAGAGCCACATACCGAGCAGTTCTTTTTGGCCTTCCATGTTGACGCCTAACGCAAGATAGACCGCTTTGTTGATGACTTGCTTGTCTTGACGCACTTTAACCACGATGCAATCGAGATAAACGATAGGGTAAATTTCGTCGAGAGGTCGCGACTGCCATTCAATCACTTGCTCAAGTACCGAGTCGGTTACTTTCGATATCAGCGTTGGTGAGACATCAGCATCATACATTTCCTTGAACGTTGCGACGATTTCACGTGTGGTCATACCTTTCGCGTATAGGCTCAATATCTTGTCGTCCATGGATTGGAATCGAGTTTGGTGCTTGCGGACGAGTTGAGGTTCAAAGCTGGCTTCACGGTCGCGAGGGACGTCGATATCGACCTCTCCATCATCCGTGATGATTGATTTACCCGAGTAACCATTGCGGGAATTGGAGCTGGTTCTAGATTGGTGTTTTTGATATCCAAGGTGCTCATCGAGTTCAGCGTTTAACGCTGTTTCAACGGTCACCTTGGTTAACATTTTTCGGAAGTCATCAAGATCAGATTCTGTCTTAATTGACTTTGCTGCTTCACGAGCAAAAGCTTCGAGTGCTTTCTTATCCATATTGTCCATCCTTAGCCTTTAAGGCTTAAGTCTAGACAGTTACACAGAATTCAGGACACTCTCGAATGAACAAGTATGTTGAACGCTTAAATGTGTAATTCGTTTTTTACCACTTAGGAACCATACTCAATGCACTATGTATTTGATCTCTGGCAATATCACCGAATAAGTGAGTTTCTGCCATCAACATATTAACAGCAGCACCATTTGAAGCAGTTTGATTACGAATACGCTCTTTAGCTGCAAACGCAGACTTTTGACGTTGAAAGACGTCTTCCCACCAATCTCTACCATGCTTCTTAAGTAAGCTTGCTTTGATTGACTTGAAACGTTGTCTACTATCGCTTCCCTCATCAGAAGCCAACACACTTGCCCATATCATGCGCTTTTGAAGATCATTTGGAATCCAGTTTTGCTTTTGAAGATCTGAGATAACTTCGGGATGAAGATAGAGAGTATTTTCGGATACTTTTCTAGCAATCCACAACGATTGAGCGCGCTCGAACGCAGCCTTCTTATCTTGGGAACTATAACCTTGGCAATGTTGCTTCCAAGTTTCCAATTCATCAATTGAAGCTAATTTCTGAACTAGTTTTTCCAATATCTAATCCTCCAAAAACGTATAACGCTAATTAGATGGCGAAAGCAGCCTTTGACTCTCACATAATGCTGTTTTTCAATTACCAACTCAATTAAAAATCAACATCTTAACAAAAAACAAGGGAGCTTATTCGCCCACAATTGGGGGCCACTTCTCTATTTTATTCTTGTCATACTACATCGCCATTCTCACTCTAGTCAGTCCCTAAATCCAAAAATATTCAGGCATATGTCATCAATGTGAAACCCCATCATTGATTCCGACAGGAGCCTGAAATGAATCCCAAAACTTCCGATTACCAAAAACAGCAACGCTATCAGGAAAATGAAATCCTAGAGCATGCCGCAGAAATACTGGCTACGCGCTACGTGCGTGGTGATGCTCTAATCAATCCTGATGCCACCAAAGAGTATGTGCGCTGTAAGCTAGGCAGCCATGAGCGTGAAGTGTTTGCCTTATTGCTACTGGATAACCAAAACCGACTGATTGAGTTTAAAGAGCTGTTTCATGGAACGGTGGATGCCGCCAGCGTCTACCCGCGAGAAGTAGTGAAAGCAGTGTTGGAAGTCAATGCCGCAGCGGTGATATTCGCCCATAACCATCCATCCGGTGACTCAACGCCGTCTCAAGCCGATAGACGCATAACCGAAAGACTCAAGGACGCTTTAGCGCTGGTGGACGTTCGCGTACTTGACCATATCGTGACAGGCAATACCTGCACCTCGTTTGCTGAAAGGGGATGGTTATGATTGAACAACATTATGGCGAGCTGTGCATTGATGATGCGTTACATGCGTTACTGGAAGCACTTCTGAATAGATACAACATCTCGGACAATGCGGAACGACTCGTGTTGAACTGCCGCCAAATGAGTTACTACCGACATCGACAAGGTTTGCATCCCATTGAAGTACAGCTTAAACGTGAGTCAGCCTCAAGCCCGTGGCTGGTGGTGTTCTTTGCCAGCTTCTCTTATCCCGATGATAACAGTACAACCGTTGAGCCTGAGTTGTACTTTCATCTGGCTAACCGTTGGTGCTATCAACCCGATGTGGGGAGCACGGATTTATCACATCCAGAGGTACAAGAGCTGCTCTCGGTATGGATGAAAGCCTTTGCTCGTCACCTTTTTAGAAACGTCTTTGATGACGTGCAACTGACGATGGTCGGTACGTTCCACTAAATTCTCACTCTCTCATTTCTTATTTGAATCCTGAAACAAGGAGGACTCACCATGTCCAAACTAACCTTCACAGCATCCACACTACCTGTATCGAAGAAACTGCATAAGCTGCTAAGTAAGCAACTCACCGCTCATTTGCTGAGTAATGAAGCACTGACCACCAGCCGTTATCTGGTGTTTAACTTTCGCGATAAAAGTTACAGCGCGGAAGAGGGTGGCTTCCATCCGGTTGAGATGGCGATTTGCCAAACCTCCACAGGGGAATGGAGTATTGAGTACATCACCGACTTTGCTTATATGGGGAATTACTATCCAGAGCTAGAGCGCAACTTGGATTTTGATTTTCGGGTTGGACAGTTCTTTGTGGCCTATCGTGGCTGGCTACCAATGCAAGGTAACCGTGATGCCAAAGAGCTGTATCGGCTATGGGAGAATAACTTTCTTGCCTATGTCGATACGGACGCTTACAACGAGATAGCCGTCACCCCGCAATAACTCATGACTTCCCTTCTTCTACAAACCATCAAACTTGTCACTGCCCTCATTACGTTGTTTTCACTTTCCCCGTTCTTTGGTGCCATTGGAGCCCTATCCACTTTAGGGTTTCTGGTGGTGCTGTTGATTGGGTTATTGGTAGCGATTGCCGAGCTCAGTGATAAGCATAAGCCTCGTTAATGTTAATCGGCTCACGCTTTGGTGATGCCGATTGATGCTGTTTTCACCGTTGGACATTATGTGTCTGACCCACCTCTATTCTCCCGACATTAAATGTCCGACTCCGGTGTGGAGCTTTGATGTATTGAGAGCGTAGTCATGAGCAATAAAACCAGCATTGAAGGGTTATCCGCTTTGCTGCACACGCTGATGCTTATTCCTCAACATCGATGGATTACCGTTAGGGAGTTGCAGCAGCAGTTAGCCCTACTCGATATCCACCGCACCACTCGCAGCATTAAACGCTACCTCGATGAAGTCATTGTGGAGGTGTTTAACGTGGAGTGTGATTCGATGAGCATGCCCCATGTTTATCGGAAAACCTCAGAGCAATTACTGAAACTCAACAAGCAGGAAATGCTCTATTGGCAACTGACCAACAAGTACTTACTACCGCTGGTTCCTGATGCACTGAATTACGGGCAAGGGTCCTCCTCGGAGAGAGACAAACCCTTTTCACACAAGGGTTCAGCACAGTCAAAAGAGCAAGCATGGTTAGCCAAAGTACATGTAGCATTGCCCACTATTCGCGAGTGGAGTGACGAGCAACGGCAAGTGTTGAATGCGGTACACACGGCATTATTGCACAACCGTATGCTCAAGATATCTAGCCAAGTATTGCAGCAAGAGAAGGCGCTCATTGAGCCACTGGGACTCTCGGTTCAGTGTGACGCGCTCTTGCTGCTCTTTCGATTATCCGGTCAACACACGATACGCACCCTAGCCTTGCCTTTGATTGATGAGGCCAGTGTATCGACGTTTTCTTTTACCTATCCGACTGATTTCAATCTTGAGCGGTTCATGCGTGAACACGATGGAGTCAGTGCGTCCTGAATTTCACTCACCGATAAGGAGAGCACCGTTATGACATTAACCAACACTCTACTCCGATACGCCGCTATGAGCGTGCTGTTTATCGGACTCACCGCTTGTAGCGACCAGGACGAGACTCAAGCAGCAACGGCTGATATTGAAGTGTCGATATCGGCTAACCCCCACTGGGGAACTTTGGTCTTTGACCTTCAAGCTATCACCGACAACACCGTAATTAGCAATGTAGTGATTAACCGTGGCAACTGCCGATTACCTGCGGGGACTACCTCAGAGCTATCAAGAAACGTTTCATTGAAGTTCGGCCAAACCTACACCGGATACAGCAACAACTGCACCGTAGACAGCGTGAAAGAAATCGAAGTCACCTCCAGCGCTGGCACCTTTGTCTACACCTTCTAACTTTCAATTCCCAAATAATACACTCAACCAACTCGTAAGGATCAACTATGAACAAGTCATCTCTACTTATTGCAACAGCGTTAGTTTTCTCAACCTCTTCCGCATTTGCTGGTGGAACGCTGGGCGGCAACCCATCCGCGGATTCGGGAGCCGTCAACGTCAATGTAGGCAAATGTACTCAATACAAATTGGATGTGAAAGCGGCAAAAGAGTCTGGGAAGGATGTATCGACCATCGCCGTTCCTAAAGGCTGTGAAGCCATCAAAGAAAAGTAATGCCACCAGCAGTGGTAAAATGACAATGGGGAGCAATCACGCTCCCCATTCTTTTTTTGTCTCAATGCACAAGCGGCACAATCAATAAACTAGCCTTCTAAACTCATTTTTGGACAGAACTGTTTTATACTTCCTGCTAATTTACTGAACCATCAATTATCTAAAGTATGGCAAAATTTATTGCGCAATATTGATTGATAGTGCAGACGACTCGCTTTCTCAGCGTATTTCCATGAGTTAGCTCATGCCTATTTTCAATAGTCAACAAACTGTAATGAAAGTATGATAAATGTCGAATTTAGTAATCCTAAACATCTACAGGGCAATTGATGAAAATATTATTTGTGTGCAAACATAATGCAAGCAGAAGCATTTTGGCTGAAGCAATTGCAAAAAAATACCTGCCTGAAAATTTCCAAATCGCAAGTGGTGGTAGCCATCCTAAGGGTCAGATCAATCCTCGTATTGCACAATACCTTGAAATGCATGGCTTTGATGCCTCTGAGTTTCACAGTACGTCATGGGAAGAAAGGCTTAGCTTCCATCCAGATCTAATAATTACTGTGTGTGACACAATGCACAATGAAACTTGCCCAAACTGGTTATCTGCTGGTATTCGTGTTGCTTGGGATCTTGAGCCATTGCCTAATGATGAAGCTTCAGTCTCCGAATTTAACAAGCAGTGCGATAAAGTATACTCCTCTCTAAAACGAAGAATTGGAGCTCTTGCAAACATCGATTTTCAAAATCTCGATTCTGAAGAAATAAAACAGCATGTGCTCGATCTGAAATCAATGTAGATAAGTGTATACGTAACGAACTGATACTACTTCATTAACGTTTTTTACAGCTCTCGCTTATTCGATGACTTGAGGTTAAAAAATAATGCCAGCAATCGTAGCTGGCATTGGTGAACAAATCTGCTTAGTTTTATTTATTGCTGAGCCAGTTTTTGATTTGTACCTATAGGCAGCCAAAACGAAATAATGGTCGTTAATGCTAAGAAGGCAAAGGATACCCATAGACAGGCTGAGAACCCCCACATTTGGAACACCCATCCAGATAGAATCGTCCCTATCAAGCGCCCCATTGCGTTTGCCATGTAGTAGAAACCGACGTCCAGAGACACACCATCGCCCTTGGCATAGCTGACAATTAAGTATGAGTGCAGTGATGAGTTCACAGCAAACACAGCACCAAAAATCATCAATCCAACGACAATAACCACTTCTGGGTGCCATTGCTGCTGAACACTGTAAGCAATTACGCCAGTCACTATAGACAATACCAACGCCCACACTATCGCGGCTTTACCATCTGGAGTATGCCCCGATTTACTGCCTGTTATCTTTGGTGCAATTCCTTGAATGATTCCGTAACCAATCACCCAAATAGCCAGGAATCCACCTACGGCGCTATGATCCCATCCAAACACAGATCCCAGATAGATAGGCAGTGCAATCACAAACCAAACATCACGCGCACCAAACAGGAACATACGAGCAGCGGATAGAATGTTTACGCTGCTAGATTTGGAAAAAATTTCAGAGAACTTAGGTTTATTTTTCGCTTTGCCCAGGTCGGATTTAAGGCTAATCACACTGCCGATAAAGACCAGTAAAAGAACACCAGCCATCGCAGCTACCGCATATTGGAAGCCAATCATCGATAACAACGCACCACCTAAGAAAAATCCTGCACCTTTTAGCGCGTTTTTAGAGCCTGTAAGTATGGCGATCCACTTATACAATGCTCCTTGCGCATTCTCTGGCACTAAGGTTTTGATGGAGCTTTTCGCACTCATTTTGTTTAGGTCTTTGGCAATACCTGACAAGGCTTGTGCCGCCATGACCCATGGAATCGAGAGCCAACTTGCAGGGACAGCCAGCATTGACAGAGCGATGATTTGCACTCCCAAACCGATATTCATCGTTCGGTTCAACCCAAGACGAGCACCTAGCCAGCCACCGATGAGGTTAGTGACGACGCCAAAGAATTCATAAAAAAGAAACAGGGAGGCGATCTCTAAGGTTGAATACCCCAAATCATAAAAATAGAGCACCACCAACATGCGTAATGCGCCATCGGTAACAGTGAAGTTCCAATAGTTAAATGTGACCAACATGTACTGGCGGACATTTTGGTTGAGTTTAGACAACATATTCACTCTCTTTAAAAAAAGAGCCGCCTAAGGCAGCTCTTCAAGGCTTCTATTGATTAGCAAATTGGTGGATGTACTCAACTTGTACATCTTTAGTAAACGCGCCAGGTCGTAATGACTGGACATGAGTGATGATTTCTTGCAACTCCCAGCCTTTCTCTAGCAAGAGATGGGCGGCAAGCAAACCAGTACGCCCTGATCCTCCCATACAATGCATCGCTATCTTTTCGCCATTTTCTATAGCTTTGTGTAACGAAGGGGATATATGTTTCCAGCGAGCCAAAAACGCTTCGTTTGGTGCGCAGTCATCTTCTATTGGTGTATGGAACCATTGCAAGCCTGCTTGCTCAACAAGGTCTGGCAAGTCACCAACACCTTTTTCTTGCATCTCATGAGTGCTCAGTGCCGTAACAACGATGGTTACACCTTGAGACTTTAGTTGATCAATACTGTCACTCAGCGACGCTTCTTTAGTGCCAGGACAAGGAGTCAGTATTAACGCTGCGTTATTGTCTTCAACAGGCAGTTCCCACGTAGGATGTGTCATTGGTTTGATTCCTTATGCTAGGCCGACTTTACGAACAAGTTCTGCGGTACGTGTTGCGTAACCCATTTCGTTGTCATACCACGCATAGATTTTCACCATACGCTTGCCAACAACCATAGTCGAAAGCGCATCGACAATCGTTGAACGTTGGTCGCCTTTGTAATCAATAGAAACAAGAGGGCGCTCTTCGAAACCAAGTATGCCTTTCAGCTCATTCTGCGACGCTTCTTTAAGTAAATCGTTCACCTCTTCAGCCGTGGTGTCACGCTTAACATCAAAAATAATGTCGGTTAATGAGGCGTTAGCTAACGGCACACGCACTGCATGACCATCAATTTTTCCTTTAAGTTCAGGAAAAATTTCGATAATCGCTTTCGCAGAACCTGTGGTCGTTGGGATCAAACTCATACCACAAGCACGCGCACGGCGAAGGTCTTTATGCGGTGCATCCAAAATGGTTTGCGTGTTGGTCAAGTCGTGAATGGTCGTAAACGATGAGTGTTCAATACCAAGTTGCTCGTGAATCACTTTGACGATAGGCGCAATGCAGTTGGTGGTACAA
>NZ_CAWNHY010000006.1:0-13071 GCF_963874335.1 Vibrio sp. V10_P2A27P122
GCCCGGAATGGCATATCGCCAAAATTGCCGGCTAATTGCATTTTTCATCACAATCACCATAGTTAGCAGAGCTAACTATATAAGTAAATTAAAGTAATACTTTGGATAACAACATATTAAAACACAGTGCTTCTTCTTCTGAGAGATGCTTAGTCACTTGCTCTGCGACAACAGCGTACACTTTCGCTTCATCCGCTAAATGCTCACGCGCAGTATCGGTGAGAGAAACTCGGTAAGAACGCGCATCATCTTGGCATTGTGCCGTCTGAACTAACCCTTTATTTTTAAGCCTTTTAACCATATTTGATACCGATGGTTTACTCACTTCCATCTCATTAGCTAAATCAGTTAAGCGCAGTGGCAAAGAAGAGCTTTGAATCACTTTAAGGTAATCATATTCATTAAAGCTCAATTGTGAAATGGGATCAGCTTTGCTATACCGACGCCAGATTTTGGCACTAAAACGCTCTAATTTTTCTAAGTTAGCTTCTAGTTTCACTGTTTTTCAAATCAAAATGGTTATCAAGGCTAACTATTTTATGGATCTTTAGATCGTTAAGCAACAAAAAAGCCGCTGAAAAAGTCAGCGGCTTTAAGGGAAAGGATATAGCAAGGTATTTATTGCTGAGACTCTGGCTGTTCTGCTTTCGCCTTAGCTAAATAGTCGGCTCTTACTTGCTGGAAAATTTTCCCCAATTCAAGATAAGCGTATCGATGCTCAACATATTCGTAGACGTTAAATGACAACGCAAGCTTGTACAAGGCGATCGCGTGCGCGTAATTTCCCTCTTGTTGGTAACGCTTAGCGAGATAAAAATAGACTTCAGTTAAACGCTGTGCTTGTATCGCATTACCGCTGCCTTCTTCTAAGATCATCTTAAAAGCTTGCTCTTCCGATATCTCTTTAAGCGTTAACGCAACCAAGAGCCATCCCCATTGATCATCTCGAACTTGATAGCGATTGAAGAGATCCACACGTGCCTGCAAAGGCTCGCTTTCACTTTGAATAATATATAGCCACAATGCACGGAAGGGATCGCTAGGGTCATGTTGATAATGTGCGCGAATCTCTTCTAACGCAAGTTCTGTACGGTCGCCGTAATAAAGTGCGATGGCTCTGTTACGCTCAGCGTAAAAATTGTCAGGTTCAAGTTCTAATGTCGAATCAAATGCCTCATAAGCGGCATCAAACTCTGCAACTTGCGTGTAATACACGCCTAATAAATTAAAGATATCAGGCTGCGCCGGGTTAAGCGCGAGCGACTGCTCAAAATCTAAACGTGCTAAAGTGCCTAGCCCAACACTGTCGTAGTTGTTACCACGCTCATAAAACATTTTGGCCCGCACATCATCAGGCAGATCAGTACGTTGTAACAGTTGCGTCAAACGCGCTATCTGAACTTGTTGCTGTAATGAAGACTGCAATGGCACTGCCATCGGAGGGTATACCCATTGACTTTGATTGTCATTTTGAGTTGACGCGCAGCCCGACATTATCAGTATCAAAGCACTCAATGCGGCCGTTGGAAACCATTTCACAAATAAAACTCCTGTGTACCCCAAAGCTCAAGATAAGTGGGTGTATCGCATTAATCTAGGCATGAAAAAGGGAGCGAATAACGCTCCCTTTATATCATGCTTTATGTTGAAAAGGCGACTAAAGCGCCGTGCTTCTCAAGCTTAAAGTGGCCTTATTCAGCCGTTGGTGCTGCAACAACTTCTTCAGCTGGTTTCTCTACCGCTTCTTTCATGCTTAGACGAACACGGCCTTGGCGGTCGATTTCAAGTACTTTAACTTGAACTTCTTGGCCTTCTTTCAAGTAATCAGACACTTTCTCGATGCGTTGATCCGCGATTTGAGAAATGTGTACCAGACCATCTTTACCAGGAAGAATGTTAACGAACGCGCCAAAATCAGCCAGACGAGCGACCTTACCAGTATAGATAGCGCCGACTTCAACTTCAGCCGTGATCTCTTCAATGCGACGAATCGCTTCTTTAGCTTGAGCGCTATCGGTTGCCGCAATCTTGATTGTGCCGTCATCTTCGATTTCGATGGTTGTGCCCGTCTCTTCAGTTAGAGCACGGATCACAGCACCACCTTTACCGATCACGTCTTTGATTTTCTCAGAGCTGATCTTCATGGTGTAAATGCGCGGTGCAAATTCAGAAATCTCAGCACGAGCACCAGAGATCGCTTGATCCATCACAGAAAGGATATGCTTACGTGCACCTTGTGCTTGGTTTAGCGCAATTTGCATGATCTCTTTGGTGATACCTTCGATCTTAATGTCCATTTGCAGTGCAGTGATACCTTGGTTAGTACCCGCTACTTTAAAGTCCATGTCACCTAGGTGATCTTCATCACCAAGAATGTCAGAAAGAACAACGAAATCATCGCCTTCTTTAACAAGACCCATTGCAATACCTGCAACTGAAGACTTGATTGGTACACCTGCATCCATCAGAGCAAGAGAAGTACCACATACCGAAGCCATTGAAGATGAACCGTTAGATTCTGTGATTTCTGATACGACACGAACTGTGTATGGGAACTCTTCCACTGAAGGCATAACGGCAGCGATACCACGCTTAGCCAGTTTACCGTGGCCGATTTCACGACGCTTAGGAGAGCCTACAAAACCAGTTTCGCCCACACAGTATGGAGGGAAGTTGTAGTGTAGTAGGAAGTTATCTTTACGCTCACCTGTTAGCTCATCGATGATTTGAGCATCACGCTGAGTACCAAGAGTAGCGGTTACGATTGCCTGAGTTTCACCACGAGTAAACAGTGCAGAACCGTGAGTACGAGGAAGAATACCAGTGCGTACGTCTAGCGCACGAACCATGTCTTTTTCACGACCGTCAATACGTGGGTTGCCAGCAATAATGCTACGACGTACAACCGTCTTCTCTAGATCGTGGAAGATAGTGTGGATTTCTTTCGCATTTGCTTCAGGATCTTCAGCAAGAATTACTTTGTTTACTTCAGCAGCAATTTCATGAATACGGTCGTAACGAGCCATTTTTTCAGTGATTTTGTAAGCTTCAACAAGCTTAGCTTCTGCTAGTTCAGCGATCTTGCTATTAAGTACTGTGTTCTCTTGAGGAGCAACCCAATCCCAAGCTGGAGTGGCAACTTCAGCAGCAAATTCATTGATCGCTTTAATCACAGCTTGTTGTTGGTCGTGGCCGTAAACAACCGCTGCTAGCATTTCTTCTTCAGTTAGGTTATCCGCTTCTGACTCAACCATCAGTACCGCGTTGTCTGTACCTGCAACCACAAGATCAAGACGAGATACAGCAAGCTCGGTCATGCTTGGGTTAAGCACTAATTGACCATCAATGTGACCCACGCGCGCCGCGCCAATAGGACCATTGAATGGAATACCAGAGATAGCAAGTGCTGCTGAAGTACCAATCATAGTCACGATATCAGGTTGAACGTCTGGGTTTACAGACATCACTGTCGCGATGACTTGAACTTCATTTTTAAATGCATTAGGGAAAAGAGGACGAATTGGGCGGTCAATCAGACGCGCAGTCAAAGTTTCGCCTTCTGATGGACGACCTTCACGCTTGAAGAAGCCACCTGGAATTTTACCCGCTGCGTAAGTACGCTCTTGGTAGTTAACAGTAAGAGGGAAGAAGTCTTGACCTTCTACTGCTTCTTTTTTACCAACAACAGAAACGAATACCGCGGTATCGTTCATAGTGACCATAACAGCCGATGTAGCTTGGCGTGCGATAACGCCGGTTTCTAGAGTGACGGTATGATTACCGTATTGGAATGATTTCACTACTGGTTTATCAAACATTGTTTATCCTTGCTCTAGAGTTGCCTCTAGATTGAATGAAATAACACTCAAGACATTACGAATCGCGACTAGTAAAAATAGGCTCTATATCACGGGAAACAAAGCGTTGGGCTTGCCGCTCCCACTGGTATCTGAACGCTACTTTTAATAGCCGCGACCTGCTGGCCGACTTCGGTGACTGTAATGCTATGAGTATGAAGCGTTAAAGTACATACAACACACTTTAACGGCGGGTAGTATAGCGACTTAGGAGAGATTGTGCCAAATTTAGATAACAAAAAAGGGGCTAAAAGCCCCTTTTCTGAACAAACTGATCTTAGCGACGTAGCTCAAGACGTTTGATTAGGTCTTGGTAACGACCTAAATCTTTACCTTTTAGGTAGTCTAGAAGCTTACGACGGCTTGAAACCATGCGTAGTAGACCACGACGGCTGTGGTGATCGCCTTTGTGAGTTTTGAAGTGACCTTGTAGGTGGTTGATAGAAGCAGTTAGTAGTGCTACTTGTACTTCTGGTGAACCAGTGTCGCCTTCGCCACGTGCGTATTCAGCAACGATTGCCGCTTTAGTTTCTGCATTCAGAGACATAATGCTCTCCTAATAAGAGTAAGTTTAAAGGTGTAGCAGCCAATCTCTGATTCAGCCGCTACGCGAAGCCGGGATTATAGGGAAATCCCCAACGTTAAGCAATAGCTATTTAAAGCGACTCTTCGTCTCTAAAAACGACCAATCGCTTAGGCGCAACACGACCATCTTGGTCAATTTCACCCACACCGATAAAGAGTTTCTCTTCACCCATGGTCATGCGCACTGTGCCATCAAGTGGCACACCCAACACTTGCACTGGTTGGCCATGTTGTACCATGTCTGCCAACTCAGGAATAAGGTTAACTTCCGGCAAATCTTGCACCGCACTGTCCATTGGCATCAATAACGAGTCCAACACATTTTTCGGTGCGACATCATCACGCAGCGCCTGTTGCAGCAATGCATCAAGTTGCTCTAAAGTCACCATCTTCTCATATGGGTACTTCGCGACCGCAGTACGACGCAGCATGGTCACATGTGCGCCACAACCAAGCATTTCACCTAAGTCATCCACGATAGTGCGGATATACGTGCCTTTCGAACAGTGCACATCCATTTCAACTTCATCACCTTCGAAACGGATCAATTCAATATCATAGACAGTGATTTTTCGAGATTCGCGAGGAATATCAATGCCTTCACGAGCGTATTCATATAGAGGACGGCCTTGATACTTTAGTGCAGAAAACATTGACGGAATTTGGTCGGTTTCACCACGAAAACGCTCGATGCACTCTCGCAGGGTATTTAATTGCACATTGACTGGACGTGTTTCCACTACCTCTCCGTCTGAATCAGAGGTATTGGTTCGCTCACCCAGTTTTGCAATGACTCGATAACGCTTATCTGAATCAAGTAAAAACTGAGAAAATTTTGTCGCTTCACCAAGGCAAATAGGCAACATTCCTGTTGCCAAAGGATCGAGCGCGCCAGTGTGTCCGGCTTTTTCTGCAAAATAAATACGTTTTACTTTTTGTAAGGCATCATTCGAGGAGATACCCGTTGGCTTATCCAGTAAAATTACCCCGTTGATTGGGCGACCTTTACGACGACGAGCCATCTATTCATTCCCTTCTTCAGCAGGCGCTTCATCTTCACGTCCTGCATCTTTCTGTCTGCGCTTATCATTGCTGACCACTTCAGTCACCAAGTTGGACATGCGCATACCTTCAACCAAAGTATTGTCATAAGTGAAGCGAATTTCTGGTGTCAAACGTAAGCGAATACGTTTGCCAAGCATCATGCGGATATGAACTTCATGCTCTTTTAACGCAGCTAAGCAGCTTTCTGGGGTCTGCTCACCAACGCATAGAAACGTCACAAACACTTTTGCATAAGCAAGGTCACGTGACACTTCGACTTCTGAAATAGTCACCATACCTAAGCGTGAGTCACGGACTTCACGTTGTATGATCATGGCGAGTTCTTTTTGCAGCTGTTGGGATACGCGCTGCGTGCGGCTAAATTCTTTTGACATATCTTTTCTCACATATAGAAAGAATGGGGGGATGGTTCAACCCAGCCCCCCATGGTGTATTCAACAACCGATTACTGTCTATTTCAATACAGCAACGTCAGTCAATTAATCCAGTGTACGTTTAATTTCCACTGTTTCGAAGACTTCGATTTGGTCACCAACGCGAACATCATTGTAGTTCTTAACGCCGATACCACATTCGTAGCCATTCTTCACTTCTTGCACGTCATCTTTAAAGCGACGTAGCGACTCAAGCTCACCTTCGTAGATAACCACGTTATCACGTAGAACACGGATAGGGCTATTACGTTTGATAACGCCTTCAGTCACCATACAACCAGCAACTGCACCTAGTTTAGGTGATTTAAATACTTCACGAACCTGAGCAAGACCAATGATCTCTTGCTTAAACTCTGGTGCTAGCATGCCGCTCATGGCCGCTTTTACTTCATCAATCAATTGATAAATGATTGAGTAGTAACGTAGGTCTAAGTTTTCAGATTCGATAGTACGACGAGCTGATGCATCAGCACGAACGTTAAAGCCAAGTACGATAGCGTTAGAAGCTGCTGCAAGTACTGCATCAGTTTCTGTGATACCACCCACACCAGAACCCACGATGTTCACTTTCACTTCATCAGTTGAAAGGTTACGCAGTGAATCAGCAATGGCTTCAACCGAACCTTGAACGTCTGCTTTTAGTACCACGTTCAGTTCAGCCACTTCACCCGCTGTCATGTTAGAGAACATGTTTTCGAGCTTAGATTTCTGCTGACGTGCAAGCTTCACATCACGGAATTTACCTTGACGATAATTTGCCACTTCACGTGCTTTACGCTCATCACGAACTACTGTTGCTTCATCACCGGCAGCTGGAACACCAGACAAACCTAGAATTTCAACAGGAATTGATGGGCCCGCTTCCGTAACTTCGTTACCAGTTTCGTCGCGCATCGCACGAACACGGCCATATTCTTGACCACACAGTACGATGTCGCCTTTGCGTAGTGTTCCTGATTGAACAAGAACGGTTGCTACAGGGCCACGGCCTTTATCAAGACGAGATTCAACCACCACACCAGACGCCATACCATCTTTAACAGCATGAAGCTCAAGAACTTCAGCTTGAAGTAGGATAGCTTCTAGTAGGCCTTCAATATTGGTTCCCTGTTTCGCAGAGATGTGAACAAACATGTTCTCACCGCCCCACTCTTCAGGAATGATGTTGTGTTGAGCAAGCTCATTTTTCACGCCATCTGGGTTCGCGCCATCTTTATCAATTTTGTTCACTGCAACGATAAGTGGAACATTCGCCGCTTTCGCATGTTGAATCGCTTCAACCGTTTGTGGCATCACGCCATCATCTGCTGCAACAACCAATACAACGATATCTGTCGCTTGAGCACCACGAGCACGCATTGAAGTAAACGCAGCGTGTCCAGGAGTATCAAGGAAGGTGATCATACCGTTTGGTGTTTCAACGTGGTAAGCACCAATGTGCTGAGTAATACCACCGGCCTCGCCTGATGCAACGTGTGTGCGACGGATGTAATCAAGTGTTGATGTCTTACCGTGGTCAACGTGACCCATGATGGTCACAACTGGCGCACGAGGCACTGCTTCAAACTTGTTATCACGGTCAGAAAGGATCGCTTCTTCCAGTTCATTCTCTTTGCGGATGAGAACTTTATGACCCATTTCTTCAGCGACTAATTGCGCGGTTTCTTGGTCGATCACTTGGTTGATGGTTGCCATTGCGCCCATCTTCATCATCACTTTGATAACTTCAGTTGCTTTCACTGACATTTTGTTTGCCAGTTCAGAAAGAACAATCGTTTCACCGATCACAACATCTTGCTTAGCGACAACCGCTGTTTTATCAAAACCATGTTGCATCGATGCAGGTTTAGCCATACGACCTTTACGAGCTTTGCCTCGGCGCGTACCGCGCTCTTGCTTATCATCCTGAGATGAGATTTTGCTCTTATTAGCTTTCGTAGATTTACGGCTAGCACCTTCTTCACGGCGATCTGCTTCATCTTCGGCTTCACGTGCATACGTTGAAGTCGTAACATGGTAATCTGTATTTTCTTCCATACTACCCTTTTTCTCTTCTTCAGCAGACCAACGCTCTTTATTCTTCTCAGCCAATTCACGTGCTATTTCTAGCTGGCGCTGACTTTCCTCTTCAGCTTTACGTAATGCTTCGGCTTCTTGACGACGTTTAAGCTCTTCGGCTTCTTTTCGCGCTGCTTCTTGCTTCATTTTATTTTCAGCAGAAAGTTCTGGTTTCACTGCAGAACGTTTTGCTTTCTCATCCGCGTTAGCTGTTGCATTCGTTTGTGCTTCAACCTTCGCTTTCTCTTGTGCCTCACGCTTCGCTTTTTCTTCGGCTTCACGCTGTGCTTTTTCTTCGGCTTCGCGCTCTGCTTTTGCTTGTGCTTCACGCGCTGCTAATTCTTGTGCTTCACGTTGCGCGGCTTCTTCCGCTTCACGTGTTACTTCATCGTCTACTGCACTGCGCTTAACGTAGGTACGTTTTTTACGCACTTCAACTTGAACATTCTTACTTTTGCCGCCGCCGGCATTGACGCTCAATGTGCTGCGTGTTTTTCGCTGCAACGTCAAACGAGTCGGCTCTGAGTCACCAGTGGTATCACCGTGCTCTTTTCTAAGATGTGACAGTAGCTTATGCTTTTCATCATCAGAAACGTTATCAGAACTCGTTTTGTTCATGCCTGCATCAGCAAGTTGTTCTAACAAGCGGTCAACTGGCGTACCAATTTCTTCACTCAGTGCTTTAACTGTAAGTTGTGTCATGCCGCTCTCTCCCCTTGCTGAGAATTATTCTTCTTCGCTAAACCAACAAATATTGCGCGCTGCCATGATCAATTGACCTGCACGCTCTTCTGTTAGACCTTCAATATTTTCGAGGTCATCAATACCTTGGTCAGCAAGATCTTCTAATGTGACTATGCCTTTCGCTGCGAGTTTAAAGGCCATTTCACGCTCTAAACCTTCTAGTGCGAGCAGATCTTCTGCTGGCTCTAGCCCTTCAAAAGACTCTTCTTGTGCTAGCGCAATCGTGGTCAACGCATTCTTCGCGCGAGTACGCAATGCTTCGATGATATCTTCATCTAGGCCGTCAACTTCAAGTAGCTCAGCAACTGGCACATAAGCCACTTCTTCAAGCGTTGAGAAGCCTTCTTCAACCAATAACTCAGCGAAGTCTTGCTCGATATCGAGGTACTTCATGAAGTTTTCAATAGAAGCCATCGATTCTTCTTGATGTTTTTTCTGTAGATCAGCAACCGTCATAACATTCAATTCCCAACCAGTCAGTTGAGAAGCGAGACGTACGTTTTGACCATTACGACCGATTGCTTGCGCTAGGTTATCCGCTTCAACAGCAATATCAATTGAGTGCGTATCTTCATCCATGATGATCGATGCAACATCTGCTGGTGCCATTGCATTGATAACAAATTGAGCTGGGTTATCATCCCAAAGAACGATATCAATGCGCTCACCGCCGAGCTCACTCGATACGGCTTGAACACGTGCTCCACGCATACCGACACACGCGCCCACAGGGTCAATGCGTTTGTCATTGGTTTTGACTGCAATTTTCGCACGCGAACCCGGATCACGAGCCGCGGCTTTCAATTCAATCAGCTCTTCACCGATTTCTGGCACTTCTACACGGAATAGCTCAGCGAGCATTTCTGGTTTTGAACGAGTAATGAAGAGTTGGAATCCGCGCGCTTCAGGGCGTACAGCATATAGCAGACCACGAACTCGGTCACCTGGACGAAAGTTTTCACGCGGTAGCTGGTCATCACGTAAAATAACCGCTTCAGCGTTATTACCTAAATCCAGAATAACCGAATCACGGTTTACTTTCTTAACAACGCCAGTAACCAACTCACCTTCGTTATCAATAAACTGTTCGACGATTTGCGCACGTTCAGCTTCACGCACTTTTTGTACGATCACTTGTTTTGCTGTTTGTGTTGTAATACGGTCAAAGGTCACTGATTCAATTTGATCTTCAATATATTGACCAAGTTCAGCTGTTTCGTCGTCGTATTTAGCTGCATCGTATGAAATTTCTTTTGTTGGATGTTCAACATTTTCAACGATTAACCAACGGCGAAAAGTTTCAAACTCACCCGTTTTACGGTCGATAGCAACACGTACATCGACTTCAATTTCATGTTTCTTCTTTGTTGATGTGGCAAGCGCAGTTTCAAGCGCCTCAAAAATACGCTCACGAGGTACGGCCTTCTCGTTCGAAACCGCCTCAACTACCGCTAAAATTTCTTTACTCATTTAATCTAGCCTCTTAAGCTCTTTTCTCTAGGAGAACTAAAATTTAGGGATCAGGTTAGCTTTAGAAATATTGCTTAGCGCAAATAGTTCTTCTTTCCCATCAACGCTAATTGCAACGGTTTCGCCATCAATAGAATGGATAATTCCTTTCCATTTGCGACGGTTGCCGACACCCATTTTCAAAACGATGCTGACTTCGTGACCAATAAACTGTTCATAATGCGCTGCTTTAAAAAGTGGTCTCTCTAAACCTGGTGAAGAAACTTCTAGGTTGTAAGCCACAGAAATTGGATCTTCAACATCGAGCACAGCACTCACTTGATGGCTCACTTCTGCGCAATCATCAACGTTAATACCGTTTTCATGATCAATATAGATGCGTAATGTTGAGTGCTCTCCGGCACGAATAAATTCTAATCCAACTAACTCATAACCTGATGCAGCTACTGGAGCGTCAAGCATTTCAGTAAGTTGTCTTTCTAAACCAGTCATTTAAACCACTCCAGAAACAAAAAAAGGGCACAGAGCCCAATTTAAATTCCAAGCAACTATCTGAAAATCTCATACTTGAGAAACTCAGATAACAAAAAACCCCGATTAGTCGGGGTTTTTTGTTGCTGGACCCTGATGATTGAGAATCTAAATTCTCAATTGCAGTGAGGTTGACACTGCACAAACTTGCATCCAAAACCCAAAAAGAATTGGTTGCGGGGGCCGGATTTGAACCGACGACCTTCGGGTTATGAGCCCGACGAGCTACCAAGCTGCTCCACCCCGCGTCCGACTTGCGAGCATTATACGCTCTATCAAGTGATTTACAAGTTTGTAAATAATGGTGCCGAGAGAGGGACTCGAACCCTCACACCTAAGGCGCTAGCACCTCATGCTAGTGTGTCTACCAATTTCACCATCTCGGCAATTATTTGTACTTATCTAAGATAAGTTATTGCGGGATTTCGTCACCAGATTTTACTGGAACGTCACTCGCTGTATCCGTAGTTTGCTCAATCACTTGACCTTTAGTTGGGTCAATCCATTGTGATTCAGTTTTATGCGTAGACAAATTGCCCAATGCCAAACTAAGAATGAAGAATACGGTTGCAAAAATTGCAGTCATTCGGGTTAGGAAATTTCCTGAGCCACTAGCACCAAACACAGTGTTTGACGCGCCAGCACCGAAAGAGGCTCCCATATCTGCGCCTTTACCTTGTTGAATTAACACTAGGCCAATGATACCAAGCGCTGCCAACAGGTAAATCACAAGTAGAACTGTAAACATTACTTCCACCTATGTTCCAAATAGTTGAGCCAGCGCCGTTCTTATCAACTGACTTGAACAAGGCTAGCGACCTCCTCAACGAAGGCGGACGCAATACTAACGAATGCATCCCATGCTGACAAGGAGTATTTTATAAAAAAATGGAGTTTATGCTTCAAGCGGTTAAAAAAAGGGCAACAACACCCTATGTGTATAGCTAACCATAAGATTTCAAGCCGAATTACGGTCATGAAATCCTAGGTTAACTCATATTATTTTTCTGGTTAGCAATTATCTTTAACCGCTTGCGCTATCTTTAATGCTGAATTTTTTACTAGCTCAGCATCTTCCCCTTCCACCATCACGCGCAATAAAGGTTCAGTACCTGATTTACGCAAGAGCACTCGACCTTGGCTACCAAGTTCCGCTTCTACGGCAGCTACAGCTGCTTTTACCGCTTCGGCTTCTAATGGGTTGGAATCACCACTAAAACGTACGTTTTCTAAAACCTGCGGGTAAAGCGTCATGCCTTTAGCCAGTTCATTGAGCGACATTTCACTGCCCACAACGGAAGCAAGAACTTGCAACGCCGCAACAATCGCATCACCCGTAGTCACTTTGTCTAGCAGTATGATGTGCCCTGAATTTTCTGCGCCAATTTTCCAACCTTTTGCCAGCAATTTTTCCATCACATAACGGTCACCAACCGCCGCTCGCGCAAAAGGGATACCTAACTGCTTTAAGCCGTTTTCCATACCAAGGTTTGTCATTAGCGTTCCAACAACACCACCTTTTAATTCTCCACGTCTCAGGGCATCACGGGCGATGATATAGGCAATTTGATCTCCATCCACTTTATTGCCAAGCTCATCAACCATAATTAAGCGATCGCCATCACCATCAAATGCCAGTCCTAAATCTGCTTTTTCTGCCACAACGCGCTGTTGCAACGCACGGACATCCGTTGCTCCAACTTCGTCATTAATATTCAGACCATCTGGCTCAACCCCCATTGCTATCACTTCAGCGCCAAGTTCCTTAAAGACATTAGGAGCGATGTGATAGGTGGCACCATGAGCACAGTCAACGACGATTTTCAGCTTTGATAAATTCCATTGCGATGGAAAGGTACTTTTACAAAACTCGATATACCGCCCTGCAGCGTCGACCATACGTGAAGCCTTACCAAGTTCGGCAGACTCGACACACTCAATCGGTTTATCCAATTCAGCTTCGATCTCCAATTCAATTTCATCAGGTAATTTAGTCCCTTCGGATGAGAAGAATTTGATGCCGTTATCGTAATAAGGGTTATGCGACGCTGAGATAACGATCCCCGCTTCTGCACGAAAGGTTTGAGTCAGGTAAGCAACAGCTGGCGTCGGCATAGGTCCGGTAAAAATCGCCTTTAATCCTGCAGCGGCTAAGCCCGCTTCTAGAGCCGACTCAAGCATATAACCTGAAATACGCGTATCTTTACCAATAATGACTTTTTTCGTGCCTTGTTTTGCCAATACACGTCCAGCCGCCCAGCCAAGTTTTAATACGAAATCGGGAGTGATAGGATACTGTCCAACTTTACCGCGGACACCATCTGTAC
>NZ_CAWNHY010000007.1:0-12950 GCF_963874335.1 Vibrio sp. V10_P2A27P122
TGCGTTCAATTGGCCCGAATAATAACGATAAAAATCTCAATTAAAAGTGATTGCGAATGCAAAAGTGAACAAATTTGGTGACTGAAGTCACGATAATGAATATTTGCGCGGAACTAAATTAATATTTCGTTCGTTTGCATCTTTAATGTGATTTTAATCACTTAAACGTTTGCTTTGGTATTGTTTTATGCAAATCGATAAACCAACATTTTTAGTTAGTGATCGTTTTGTAATCTTCAACGTATTTATTGACGGGCATGATGAAGAGTGATGAATGATGAAGAAATTGATGCTGTTTCCTTTAGCTTCAATCGTTTTGCCAGAAGGGAAAATGAAGCTACGGATCTTTGAATCAAGGTATAAGAGGATGGTCACTCAATCCAGCAAGTCTGACTCTACATTTGGCATTTGTTTGATTGATAACAAAAAAGGCAATAAAGCAAATCAGTTATCTAAATTTGGGATGTTGGTTAAGATTGTTGATTTTGAAGCGCTCGACAATGGGATGTTAGGATTAACCGTGATGGGAATGGAGCGCTTTAAAATAGAGTCAGTAGTGAGCGAATTTGATGGCCTACGAGTTGCTCAGGTCACGTCATTGCCCAGTTGGCCAGTAAGAGATTTAGAACCTCAAGAATGGTATTTAAGCCATCAGCTACAAGCGGTTTATCAGCAATTCCCTCAGCTTGGCGAGCTCTATTCGCACTGTTTTTTTGATGATGCCAGTTGGGTGGCGCAGCGATGGCTAGAGCTGCTCCCTATCTCGATTCAACAATTTGATGATTTAATGAGGCTGGATGACGCGCACAGTGCGGTTGACTTTTTATTGCAGGTAATCGAAGTCTCACACTAACTTTGAAAGCGTGCAGTAAACTTAAACGAGAAGTCGCTCTGTAGTAGTGGCTCTGCATAAAAAAGAATACGACGAGTGATCGATGTATGCATTACTCACGTATAAAGGTTCATGGCTACTGTATGCCAATAACAACGGTTACTCCTAAAGGAAGAGCGCAGCATGAGCAGTGATTCTCAGCATAGTGTGTCGCTAAGCCCAAGCTACACCAAGCAAGACTGGGCTGAATGCATGGAACGTGTCAAGCAACGTGATAAGCAGGCGTTTGCCTTAGTGTTTCGTTATTTCTCTCCTCGCTTACAACAGTTTGCGTTTAAGCATGTAGGCAGTGAGCAAGTGGCGTTAGAAATGGTGCAAGAAACCATGACCACGGTGTGGCAGAAATCTCACCTATTCGATAACCGAAAAAGTTCGCTTTCGACGTGGGTTTACACGATTGCACGCAATTTGTGTTTTGATCTCCTGCGTAAGCAGCGCGGACGAGAATTACATGTTTATGCCGATGATATTTGGCCAACTGACTACTGCCCACCTGATTTGGTTGAACATTATTGTCCTGAACATGACATGTTAAAAGAGCAAATATTAAAGTTTGTGGCGTTGTTGCCTGAAGCTCAGCAAGCTATCGTGAAGGCGGTGTATCTTGAAGAACTGCCCCAGCAGCAGGTTGCGGAGATGTTCAATATTCCTCTCGGTACTGTCAAATCGCGTTTACGACTAGCCGTTGAAAAACTTAGACATTCTATTCAAGCGGAGCAATTATGAGCCACCATCCAAGCAACGAAGTACTGCAGCAGTATGCCAATGGTTCAATTGATGCGGCGCATGGCATTATGATTGCCACTCACCTTGAACTTTGTACTCAGTGTCGTCAACAGGTTCAATACTTAGAAACTCGGGCCGCCGAAGCATTGCTGAGCCAATCGTTGCCGCAACAAAGAATGGCCGTTTCTAATGATGATCATTTAAACCAGATGTTTGAAACGATCACGGCGCTGGATACTCTACACCCATCGACCTTGCGTAAGCCTGAGCCGATAGAAATTAAAGTCAATGATCGCGTTGTGATGCTGCCTAGTACGCTGAGCCAACTGATTCGTTTCAAAGGCGAGTGGCGCAGCTATGGTGGTAAAGTTTTTAGTGCCCACCTAGATATTGCTGAAGACTCTCGCATGAACCTGATGTACATCAATCACAACGTGCAGATCCCTCAGCATACACACAAAGGGGTTGAGTCGACCTTGGTGCTCCATGGTGGTTTCAGTGATGAAGATGGACATTATCAAGTGGGTGATTTCATTCAAAGAGATGCGAGTATTAAACACAGCCCTTTTACCAAAGTGGATGAAGATTGTTTATGCTTAACGGTGCTAACTGAGCCGATGCTGTTTACGCAAGGTGTTGCGAGAGTGTTTAACTTATTTGGTAAAGGTCTCTATCCGTAGTCTATAGCGGGCACATCAAATTAAAAAAGGTCGTATTGTACGACCTTTTTTTCATCTAACGCTTATCAATGCCTTGCTTGGCAATATCATCGATGTCTCTCTGCCGAGCTTTTTGCAGTAAATCAGCAAAATAATGGCGCAGTGAGTAGAGCATGATAAGGCTTGGTACTACCATCAGTGCAGTAATAATAAAGAACAGTGACCAATTATTGAGATAGTCGACCAGCTCTCCGCTAAAAGAGGCCAACGTGGTGCGGCCAAAGTTTCCTAGAGAGGCCAATAGCGCATATTGCGTTGCTGAAAATGCCTGCCCTGTTAACACAGTAAGAAACGAAACAAAGGCCACGGTGGAAAACGCAGTGGTAAAGTTATCGACAATTATGGTCGCCAAGAACAGATGCTCATTAGGGCCAACTTGAGCGATCCACGAAAACATCAAATTACTGGCAGACATCGCGATGCCACCAATCATCAAACCGCGAACAATACCAAATCGCACGTTAAACATACTGCCAATCAAAGTGAAGAATAGGGTTGCTCCCCAACCAATTAACTTCGAGTAGTGACCAATTTGTTCGTTGCTAAAGCCAATTTCTTTGTAAAATGGAATCGACATTCGGCCAAGAAAAGCTTCGCCAATCTTGAATAAAAAGACAAACAACAGCAGGGTTAGTGCTACTTGCGCGCCATTGCGTTTGAAGAAATCGAGAAATGGTTCGATTACGGTAACGGTGAACCACGCGACGACTTTCGAACCAACTACCTGATTGTGTCGCAGCTCCGCTTGATGCTGTAGTGCTTCGCGATGTGTTTTTGGTTCTCCCACCAAGAGCGTGAAAAGCATTAACAGCCCGACACAGAGTGCCATGCCATAATAAACGGCATTCCAACCGATACTATCGGCGTTTACAAAAGCGAGATAGCCCGGCAGAGAATATCCAGTCCACCACCCCATGATGGCCATGGCGGAGGCTTGTGGCAGCTTATTGGCTTGTGATTTGGGGAAAGTATCGATACGAAAAGCATCAATCGCGATATCTTGAGTGGCAGAAGCGATCGCAATGCCCAAGGCAAGCATTGAGGTAAACATCAAATTTTGGGCTGGATTGACACCCGCAATCAGCAACGTACAGATCAAAATGATCGATTGGCACACAAATACCCAACTGCGGCGTTGACCTAATAATGGCGTCAGAATGGGTAATTTGACGCGATCCACCAATGGGGCCCATAGAAAATTAATCGCGTAAACTGCGAAGACACTGCCAAAATAACCAATAGCAGCGGTGGTTAAGCCTGCATCTTTTAGCCATCCTGACATATTTGAACCAATCAAAACCCACGGAAAACCGCTCGAACACCCCATCATAAATACCCACAATAGGCGTTTATCAAGATAGCTACGGATAGTTTCCATCCAAGTGAGAGAGGAGGAGGTTGATGGCATACAGTGAATCCTTGTCAGTAAAGCAGCTTAGGTCGAAAGGCGACCCAATAAAATCAAACGCCGATAAATCGGCGTTGGTATGGTTATTGTTCTAGTGTGACATTCGTAATAACGATTGGTTCGATGGGGACGTCTTGCATTCGCCCTTTCGTACTGGTCGGCTGTTGAGCCATTTTTTGCACAACATCAAACCCTTGCGTGACTTTACCAAAGACGGCATAACCCGGTGGGCGAGCGTTGTAGTTGAGAAAATCATTATCGACCAAGTTAATAAAGAATTGGCGAGTAGCCGAGTTAGGATCATTGGTACGGGCCATTGCGATCGTCGCGGTGTCATTGGTCAACCCATTGCTCGCTTCATTTTTGATGGGAGCGTAAGTGGTGAGTTGTTTTAAATCCGCATCAAATCCGCCGCCTTGTGCCATAAAGCCTGGGATAACGCGGTGGAACTGGCTGCCAACATAACTGCCATCTTCAACATATTTTACGAAGTTTGCGACAGTCGTTGGCGCTTTCTCTGTATTAAGTTCAACAGTAAATGACCCTAAGTTCGTCTCAATTAGGACGTTGGGCGCCGAAAACGCAGTGCAACTGACGAGCGCTAATGTCGTAACGAGAGAACGTAACATTAAAAGCGCTCCTGTAAATAACCATTAAGTTCGCTGTCATTGGCAATTTCTTTAAGTACCAAGTTCATGACATCGTTGAGTACCATTTCAATCTCATCATTTGAAGCGCTGAGTGTACCGGAACGTTTTGCCGTTCCGTTGAACGTTTTCACCAATTTGCCTTTTGGTGTTTCCGCGGTGATTTCAAGCGTGACACTGCCATCCATTTCATTCGACATGACGCTGTGTTTTACCGTCACTAGTGCTTCTGCAATTTCAACGGTGACATTGTTTTCGCTGTTCACTGTTAAGCGATAGCCTTGAGAGCTAAATTGTTCTGCCAACGCATTCTCAACCGCAATGCGAACATTTTGTTTGGCATGAATTGGCTCAATATTAGAGCGGCCACTATCCACTAAAGCCACATATTGCGCCGATCGAACATCTTTGCTAACCAGAGTAAAGGCTTTATTGTTGACGACCGTATTTTTGCTGGTCGTTGCAGTAGGCATAAAGTTGATTTGCTGTTGCTGAGGTGCGGCACAAGCGGTGAGTAATGCGATTGAGGCTGCGAGAACCAGTTTTTTCATGGTCATTTCCTTTCTTATCCTTGCCTATTTAGTTGCTTGTAAGATAACAAATTTATGGTTGGTCGCGACAGTTTTTACCTGCCCTTGGCCAAATAATCTTGCTAGTTTTACATCGTAGCCGAGGTGGCGATTGCCGATCACTAATAATCGTCCCCCTTTTTTAAGAACATGCTTTGCATCACAGAACATCTGCCAAGCAATGTGATCCGTGATAGCTTGTTGTTGATGGAATGGTGGGTTGCACAATACTAAACAGCTACTCTCTTGTTGAAAACCATCTAAGCAGTTATTCGCAATGCATTGAATATTGCGATCTTCTCCTAAATTCTCCAGCAAATTTAGCTTTGCAGACTCGACGGCCATCAAGCTTTCATCAACGCAGGTCATGCGTACTTGAGGATTGAGTTGGCCCATCTTGATTGATAACACCCCGTTGCCGCATCCAAGGTCGATGATGTGCTGTAACTCAGGATCTTGTGGAAGATGCTGTAGAAAAAAGCGTGCGCCGAGATCCAATCCCTCACCTGAGTAGACATTCGGCAGATTTTTTAGACGGATGGATTCGCTTTCTACGGCCCATTCAGTTATGGGTTCCACCGTTTCAATCGGTGATACGTTCGGTGCTGAAAAAACGAGGCGGTGTTTTTTCCATGCAAGAGAAGTGCTTGTTGAACCTAAATACTTTTCAAATAAGTTTAAGGTTGATGTGTGGATCTCTTTCGCTTTGTTGACCGCTATCACAGGGCAATCTTGGGCAAGGGACTGACGGAGTTGGCTTAATTGCCAAACCAAGTGGCGATTGCTCTTGGGCAATTGAAAAAGCACCAGATCGACCGATTCAGGGATGGCATCCATTGTTGAGAGCAATTGCACGTTGCGGCACTGATTGCGCTGAAGATTGTTTAACGTACCTTGTTGCGAAATAAAAGAGTCGCTCATCATGGTGACGTGATGCTTATCTGCAAACCAACACGATAGAGCGCCAAAGTGATCGTTTAAAATAAGGATGCGTTTGCCTATTGCTAAATTCAACGCTTCAATATGATTAATCATATATTCATCGCCCGCATCCCAAGCTTGTAATGTTTCGTTTGAACGATGTGGGAAACGGTGCAAGCTCAACGTTCGATCATGCAGTGCCAACTCTGTTTTCATAATTTTTTATAGGTCGTAGTGAGAATTACGGATGCATTGTCTCAAATGGCGTAGAAACAAGGAACCAAAACCTTTCGCTATTCTATAAGGCTAGTTAAACTTAAATCTCTTTACACTCGTATATGTTCTCATGCTCTTATTTGAGGAAGAAAGGCAACGGTATGATCCAACCCATAATCGAACAAAAATTGCATCAAGCATTTCACCCTGATTATTTGAAAGTCGAAAATGAAAGCTATATGCACAATGTGCCTTCAGGATCGGAAAGCCATTTTAAAGTCATTGTGGTGAGTGACAGTTTTGAAGGAATGCGTTTGATTGGCCGTCACCGACAGGTTAACCAAGTGTTGGCAGAAGAGTTAGCGAACCACATTCATGCACTCTCGATTCATACCTACACACCACAAGAGTGGCAGGCGCAAATTAGTGGCGTACCTGATAGTCCTATGTGTATGGGCGGTGGAAAATAACTCGTTCAGAACCGTCTGAATATGCCGTTCTCTTGTTCTGTTTTTGAGCGGAATGTTAACAGTATTTAAACAAATTGACGAGATGAACAAGTTGAGAGAAATTGTTTTAGGTAGTGAATAAAAATAAATACTCATAAGGGGTAAGGAATAGGTTATTTGTGCGATGCTTCAAAGTTATGACTATTCGCTAGCCTTTATGATTCAAATCCTTCCAAATAAAACGACTTATCAGAGGATTGGTCATGGCATCAGGTTCCGAAAAAATGCTAGACTATTGCACCTAATGGATCTCATACCATACTTGTGATGAGGTTATTAAAAGGATGTTGCGGTTCTGGCGTTTAAAACAAGCCAAAATCGGACACAGAAATGTCGTGTCTAAGGCTGGTTTAACTTTCATTTGGCCTCTTATCAAGAACGACCATGAAAGATAAACAAGCCTTGAACTTACGCAATTAAAAGAATCTTTTTCCCGATAAAATAGTGCAAGTGCGTATGATTACAATAAAAAGGGGTTTGGACCTTCCTATTGCAGGAACTCCTTCCCAGGTGATTAATGATGGTAAGACCATCACTAAAGTCGCCTTGCTTGGCGAAGAGTACGTTGGCATGCGTCCTACCATGCATGTTCGCGTAGGCGATGAAGTAAAGAAAGCTCAAATTCTTTTTGAAGATAAAAAGAATCCGGGTGTTAAATTTACTTCACCAGCAAGCGGTAAGGTTATCGAAGTCAATCGTGGCGCCAAACGTGTCCTACAATCCGTAGTGATTGAAGTGGCAGGTGATGAGCAAATCACGTTCGATAGCTTTGAAGCTAGCCAACTAGCAAGTATTGACCGTCAAACGGTTAAAACTCAGTTAGTTGAGTCTGGTCTTTGGACTGCGTTGCGTACTCGTCCGTTTAGCAAGGTTCCAGCAATTGAGTCTTCAACTCAGGCTATTTTTGTGACAGCAATGGATACCAATCCATTAGCGGCAAAACCTGAGACGATCATTAATGAGCAATCTGAAGCATTCGTCGCTGGTCTCGATATCCTTTCAACTCTGACTGAGGGTAAGGTTTACGTCTGTAAATCTGGTACTAGCTTACCACGCTCTTCACAGCCAAACGTTGAAGAACATGTGTTTGATGGCCCACACCCTGCAGGTCTTGTAGGGACTCACATGCATTTCCTCTATCCAGTAAATGCAGTCAATGTGGCGTGGAGCATCAATTACCAAGACGTGATTGCGTTTGGTCAATTGTTCTTAACCGGTGAGCTATACACACAACGAGTGGTGTCGCTTGCAGGACCCGTAGTCAACAAACCTCGTCTTGTCCGTACTCAGATTGGTGCTAGCCTCGAAGAGTTAACGGATAACGAATTGATGCCGGGCGAAGTTCGTGTCATCTCTGGTTCTGTACTTTCTGGTGTGAAAGCGGCGGGGCCTGTAGCTTATCTTGGTCGTTACCACCTCCAAGTATCGGTTCTGCGTGAAGGTCGTGACAAAGATTTTCTTGGTTGGGCAATGCCTGGCAAGAACAAATTTTCAGTCACTCGCTCTTTCCTTGGTCATCTATTCACAGGTCAGTTGTTCAACATGACAACCACAACCAATGGTAGTGATCGTGCGATGGTACCTATTGGTAACTATGAAAAAGTGTTGCCACTAGATATGGAACCAACGCTCCTACTTCGTGACCTATGTGCAGGTGACATCGATAGCGCTCAACGTCTCGGTGCCCTTGAACTGGACGAAGAAGATCTCGCATTGTGTACCTTTGTATGTCCTGGTAAATACGAATATGGTCAGCTACTTCGTGAGTGCCTAGACAAGATTGAGAAGGAAGGGTAATTTTCATGGGCCTTAAAAAGTTTCTTGAAGACATCGAGCATCATTTTGAACCTGGCGGCAAACATGAAAAATGGTTTGCCTTGTATGAAGCAGCCGCAACGCTTTTTTATACGCCTGGTTTAGTTACAAAACGAAGCTCACACGTTCGTGATAGCGTTGACCTCAAACGCATCATGATCATGGTTTGGCTAGCGGTATTCCCAGCGATGTTCTGGGGTATGTATAACGTTGGTCACCAATCGATTACTGCACTTAACCATCTGTATTCTGGCGCTGAATTGGCGACAGTCATCAGTGGTAACTGGCACTATTGGCTAACTGAAATGCTTGGCGGTACATTAAGTACGCAAGCCGGTTGGGCAAGTATGATGCTGCTCGGTGCGACTTACTTCCTACCTATCTACGCCACGGTATTCTTGGTCGGTGGTTTTTGGGAAGTGCTGTTTTGTATGGTGCGTAAGCATGAAGTTAACGAAGGTTTCTTTGTAACTTCAATTTTGTTTGCTCTGATTGTTCCACCCACACTGCCTTTATGGCAGGCCGCTCTAGGGATTACCTTTGGCGTGGTTGTTGCCAAAGAAATCTTTGGTGGTACCGGGCGTAACTTCCTAAACCCAGCATTAGCCGGTCGTGCTTTTCTATTCTTCGCCTACCCAGCACAGATCTCTGGTGACGTTGTTTGGACAGCTGCAGATGGTTTTTCTGGTGCAACGGCGCTAAGCCAATGGGCTCAAGGTGGTAACGGTGCTCTGATCAATAAGGTCACTGGCGAAGCCATTACTTGGATGGACGCATTTGTTGGTAACATTCCTGGCTCTATCGGTGAAGTATCGACGTTAGCACTGGCGATTGGCGCGGCATTTATTGTCTACATGGGCATTGCTTCATGGCGCATTATTGCGGGTGTTATGGTAGGTATGATTGCCATATCAACGCTGTTCAATGTTATTGGTTCAGACACAAATGCAATGTTTAATATGCCTTGGCATTGGCACCTGGTACTTGGTGGCTTTGCGTTTGGTATGTTCTTCATGGCAACCGACCCAGTATCGGCTTCATTTACTAACAAAGGTAAATGGGCATACGGTATTTTGATTGGTGCAATGTGTGTGATGATTCGTGTGGTTAACCCAGCTTACCCAGAAGGTATGATGCTGGCGATCTTATTTGCGAACCTATTTGCACCTTTGTTTGACCATATTGTGATTGAGAAGAACATCAAGCGGAGACTAGCACGCTATGGCAAGTAATAACGATAGCATTAAAAAAACGCTGTTTGTTGTTATCGCATTGAGCTTAGTGTGCTCAATCATCGTATCGACAGCAGCGGTTGGCCTGCGTGACAAGCAAAGAGAAAATGCGGCGCTGGACAAGCAGAGCAAAATTCTGCAAGTCGCTGGCATTGAAGCGAAAGGCAGTAAACAAATCGTTGAGTTGTTCAATAAAAGTATTGAACCACGTCTGGTTGACTTCAACACGGGTGACTTTGTTGAAGGCGATGCAGCTAACTACGATCAACGCAAAGCAGCGAAAGAAGCCTCTGAATCGATCAAGCTGAGCGCTGAACAAGATAAAGCGAAGATCCAACGTCGTGCGAATGTTGGTGTGGTTTATCTGGTGAACGACGGCGATAAAACCAGCAAGGTGATTCTGCCTGTACACGGTAATGGTTTGTGGTCAATGATGTACGCATTTGTGGCTGTAGAAACCGATGGTAATACCGTTTCCGGCATTACTTACTACGAACAAGGTGAAACTCCGGGATTGGGTGGTGAAGTTGAAAACCCATCATGGCGAGCTCAATTTGTTGGCAAGAAATTGTTTGATGACAACCACCAACCTGCAATTAAAGTTGTGAAAGGTGGCGCTCCTGCCGGATCTGAGCATGGCGTTGATGGACTTTCTGGCGCAACACTAACCAGTAACGGTGTTCAACACACTTTCGACTTCTGGTTAGGTGATATGGGCTTTGGTCCATTCCTAGCAAAAGTTCGTGACGGAGGTTTGAACTAATGTCTAGCGCAAAAGAGATTAAAAAGAGCATTCTAGCGCCAGTGTTGGATAACAACCCAATCGCACTTCAAGTGCTTGGTGTCTGTTCTGCCCTTGCGGTAACCACTAAGTTGGAAACGGCGTTTGTTATGACGCTAGCCGTTATGTTTGTAACGGCTTTCTCTAACTTATTCGTTTCGTTAATTCGTCACCACATACCTAACAGTGTGCGTATCATCGTTCAGATGGCGATCATTGCTTCATTGGTTATTGTTGTTGACCAGATCCTACGTGCTTACTTATACGATATCTCGAAACAGCTATCGGTGTTCGTAGGGTTGATCATTACTAACTGTATCGTAATGGGCCGTGCTGAAGCATTTGCAATGAAGTCGGCACCGATTCCTTCCTTTATCGATGGTATCGGTAATGGTCTGGGTTATGGTTTTGTATTGATCACTGTTGGTTTCTTCCGCGAACTTCTTGGTTCAGGCAAGCTATTTGGAATGGAAGTTCTACCTCTTGTGAAAGATGGTGGCTGGTATCAACCTAACGGTTTGATGCTGCTAGCACCTTCGGCATTCTTCCTAATTGGCTTCATGATTTGGGCGATTCGCACGTTCAAACCTGAACAACTAGAAGCGAAGGAGTAAGGGCGTTATGGAACATTATATCAGTTTGCTTGTTCGATCGATTTTTATCGAAAACATGGCACTCTCTTTCTTCTTGGGTATGTGTACATTTCTTGCTGTATCTAAGAAAGTAAAGACATCGTTTGGTTTAGGGATTGCGGTTACTGTCGTTCTGACCATTTCAGTACCAGTGAATAACTTGGTTTATAACTTGTTACTTAAACCAGGTGCATTGGGTGAAAATATTGATCTTACATTTCTAAATTTCATTACCTTTATCGGTGTTATTGCCGCATTGGTACAGATCTTAGAGATGATATTGGATCGTTTTTTCCCACCTTTGTATAACGCGCTGGGCATTTTCTTACCTTTAATCACAGTGAACTGCGCCATTTTTGGTGGTGTATCTTTCATGGTTCAGCGTGATTATAACTTTGCTGAATCCGTCGTTTACGGTTTCGGTTCGGGTGTGGGTTGGATGTTAGCGATTGTCGCTCTTGCCGGTATCCGTGAGAAAATGAAATATTCAGATGTACCTCCGGGTTTACGTGGTTTAGGGATTACCTTCATCACGGCGGGTCTAATGGCGTTAGGCTTTATGTCTTTCTCTGGTGTTCAACTGTAAGTCGGGTAAACCGCAACAATTAAGGAATAGTCAATGGACATTATTCTTGGTGTAGTGATGTTTACCCTGATTGTTCTAGCGCTCGTTTTGGTAATTCTATTTGCTAAATCTAAGCTAGTTCCAACAGGCGACATTACAATTTCAATTAACGGTGATGCAGATAAGTCTATTGTGACTAATCCAGGTGGCAAGCTACTGAGCGTACTTGCAGGTTCTGGTGTCTTTGTATCATCGGCGTGTGGTGGTGGCGGCTCTTGTGGTCAATGCCGTGTAAAAGTGAAATCTGGCGGTGGTGATATTCTTCCTACTGAACTTGATCATATTACTAAAGGTGAAGCTCGTGAGGGTGAACGTTTAGCGTGTCAAGTGGCTGTGAAAACAGACATGGATATTGAACTTCCTGAAGAAATTTTTGGTGTTAAAAAGTGGGAATGTACCGTTATCTCTAACGACAACAAAGCCACCTTCATTAAAGAGCTTAAACTTCAGATCCCTGATGGCGAGTCAGTACCTTTCCGTGCTGGTGGTTACATTCAGATCGAAGCGCCAGCACACCACATCAAATATTCAGATTTTGACGTGCCAGAAGAGTATCGTGGCGATTGGGATAAATTTAACCTGTTCCGCTACGAGTCAAAAGTTGATGAAGACATTATTCGTGCTTACTCAATGGCGAATTACCCTGAAGAGTTCGGTATTATTATGCTAAACGTGCGTATTGCTACGCCGCCGCCTAATAATCCCAATGTGCCACCGGGTCAGATGTCTTCTTACATTTGGTCACTGAAAGAAGGTGATAAATGTACTATTTCTGGTCCATTTGGTGAGTTCTTTGCCAAAGATACGGATGCAGAAATGGTCTTTATCGGTGGTGGTGCGGGCATGGCTCCAATGCGCTCACACATCTTCGATCAGCTTAAGCGTTTAAAATCTACCCGTAAGATGTCTTATTGGTATGGTGCGCGCTCTAAGCGTGAGATGTTCTACGTTGAAGATTTTGACGGCCTTGCAGCTGAAAACTCGAATTTCGTATGGCACTGTGCGCTTTCTGATCCAATGCCTGAAGATAACTGGGATGGATACACAGGTTTCATCCACAATGTATTGTATGAAAACTATCTGAAAGACCATGAAGCGCCTGAAGATTGTGAATACTA
Source organism: Vibrio sp. V10_P2A27P122 (assembly GCF_963874335.1). Taxonomy (NCBI): domain Bacteria; kingdom Pseudomonadati; phylum Pseudomonadota; class Gammaproteobacteria; order Vibrionales; family Vibrionaceae; genus Vibrio; species Vibrio sp. V10_P2A27P122. The sequence continues at coordinate 12,811 of NZ_CAWNHY010000007.1, forward strand.
CATGTGTGGTCCACCGATGATGAATGCGGCTGTGATTGGCATGCTGAAGAACCTTGGTGTAGAAGATGAGAACATCCTTCTTGATGACTTCGGTGGTTAATTCACTGAAGTAAGTAAAACCCATGGCTGGCTCTGATGAG
>NZ_CAWNHY010000008.1:0-12630 GCF_963874335.1 Vibrio sp. V10_P2A27P122
GCTTAAACAATGACAGACTTAGTAAATTGCTTTCAGGACTGAGTATAATATTTCAGAGTGTGAAAAAAATTGACTCAGATCAGTTCTCAAAAACTAATTACCCAATTAGGGGTAACCACCCTACAAAATCGCCTACAAGACACTGAAAACAAACAAAAAACATATAGATAATTAAATGAATAAAAAACATTTACTTAAACAACGAAAACTATAAAAACTACAACAATCTGTAAAAAAGTTTCATTTTTGAGCGATAGATGAATGAACACACCTCATTTTACGTGCTACTGAGAGTATATCGACTCTCACTTTTACCACCAGCTAGGAGCACTAATTTTATTAAAAATGTGCAGATGTTAACAGTTGAGCAAAAAACAACACCACTCACATACATTAGAAAAACAATTGTAAAACGTTTTCTTCATTGAATTAGTTTTTCTCAGCAATAAAACCCCAATCGCTTTAGTTTTTTTCATTCGTGCTATCCTTTGCTTTCGCTTACATTAGCCACGTAATATTTCATCGAAATGATCCATTAGAGATAAATGCCATGCAAACCTTTGAGTTAGCCATTTTCCTGCAGTTTTTCTTAGGCCTTGTAGCCGCTGTGAACCCCGTGGGGATTATGCCAATATTTGTCTCTCTCACTGGGCATATGACGCAAGAAGAGAAACACAAAACGGCGGCTACAGCGAATATTGCTGTGGCAATAATTTTGATTACCGCACTGCTTGCTGGGCAGATGTTACTGGATATGTTTAGTATCTCTTTAGATTCGTTTCGAGTAGCTGGTGGCCTATTGCTGCTGAGCATCGCGTTTTCGATGATGAGCGGTAAATTGGGTGAAGATAAACAAAACAAACAAGAGAAATCTGAATACATTAGCCGTGAACAAATTGGAGTTGTGCCACTCGCTATGCCTTTAATGGCAGGACCGGGTGCCATCAGTTCAACCATAGTGTATGGCTCTCGCTACCCAAGCATGTTCGATACCGTGGGTATTATAATCACTGTGGTGTTATTTAGTTTAAGCTCTTGGCTGCTGTTTCGCTCAGCGCCCTATATTGTCCGCTTCTTAGGTCAAACGGGTATCAACGTGATTACGCGGATCATGGGTTTGATACTAGGCGCACTCGGTATTGAGTTTATTGCCAATGGGCTCAGAAATTTATTTCCTGGCCTTGCATAACCGCGTTAACATCGTCACAGTTGCTACAGACAAAAAGCATAAAAAAAGGGGCGCTTTGCATAAAGCGCCCCTTTTTTTTATTTTTACTCAAGTGGTTTTAAACCGAGATCCATCTTTACTGTTTTTCAGCCAGAATGATCCGCAAAGTACGGCGAAGCGGCTCAGCAGCTCCCCACAATAATTGGTCACCCACCGTAAACGCATTTAAGAAATCATCACCCATAGACATTTTACGCAAACGTCCTACGGGAACTGACAAAGTACCAGTGACTTTGGCAGGGCTCAATTCACGTGCGGTAATATCGCGCTCGTTTGGAATAACTTTCACCCAATCATTGTGCGTAGCGATCATCTCTTCGATTTCATCAAGCGGAACATTTTTCTTCAGCTTGATGGTTAATGCTTGTGAGTGGCAGCGCATTGCGCCAATACGAACACAGGTTCCATCAATCGGAATCGGTGACGATTGAAGTCCCAGAATTTTATTAGCTTCAACGCCCGCTTTCCACTCTTCTTTGCTTTGACCATTGTCGCGTTTGACGTCAATCCAAGGGATTAATGAACCCGCTAGTGGTGCACCAAACTGCTCGGTAGGAAAAGAAGGTGATCGCATGGTTTCAGCCACTTTTCTGTCAATATCAAGAATTGAGCTCGATGGATTAGCCAATTCAGAGCTCACCGCATCGTTAATTACTCCCATTTGCGAGATCAACTCGCGCATATTTTGAGCGCCAGCACCCGAAGCTGCTTGGTAGGTCATTGCGCTCATCCACTCGACCAAACCTTTCTCATAAAGGCCGCCTAATGCCATAAGCATTAAACTGACAGTGCAGTTACCGCCCACAAAGGTATTGGTTCCTGAATGGATGCCGTGCTGAATTTGTGTCAAGTTGACCGGATCTAAAGTGATGATTGATTGTTTATCCATCCGTAAGGTAGATGCAGCATCAATCCAGTAACCTTTCCAACCCGCTTGACGCAGAGCTGGGTACACTTTTTCAGTATAGCTACCACCTTGACAGGTGATGATGGCATCTAATTGTTTGAGGCTATCAATATCGTAAGCATCTTGCAGTAACCCTGTATGATGATTGCCTTTCTTAGAAGGCACCGTTGGGGCAGGAATACCAATTTGAGATGTGCTAAAGAAAACCGGTTCGATCAAGTCAAAGTCATTTTCTTCAACCATACGCTGCATCAGTACAGAACCGACCATACCACGCCAACCCACTAAACCTACTCTCATCGCGCTCACTCTCCATGTATCTAAAATGAAAATTTATTGCTCCATCTATAAGTGGTTCAGCATAAAATCTCAAGACTTTCTTAGTAAAAGTGGTAACTTTTTCTTTCTGCGTAGCCAGTTTTGTAAAAAACACATTTAAGCCTAAAAATCACTCAACCGCACTATGATTCAGCATTCAATAATCAACGAAACGCTAAATAATCACGTTCTTGTTACACAAAAAGCCCACACTACAAAACATTTATAACCATTAAATTTAACTATTATCAACATTTAACATCGAAGATTAACCACTTGAACGACATAAATCACATCCGAGGTGTTTGATGTCGATATATTATGCTAACTATTGTAAAGTGCGATCGAACTCAATAAGGGCACCGTTCTGTCCTTAGATCATAAATCTGACAAGAGGCTCTTTTATGACGCAAGCCCCTCAACGCCTACCTAGCTTAATTCAAGTAATTATTGCTCTAGGCTTGTTTTTGTTACTCGCGTTTTCGTTTACAGCTCAACTCGATCTCCCTATCCAACTGGCCTTATACATTGGCTGGTTCATCATTATTGTGCTCGGTGTTCGTTTAGGTCACCAATATAAAGAATTAGAAAAAGCAGCACTGAATGGTATTTCTAATGGTTTAGGTGCCGTGTTGATACTTTTAGCTGTTGGCGCATTAGTTGGTACTTGGATCTCCGGCGGGATCGTGCCGACCATCATTTACTACGGTCTTCAAGCAATCCATCCTTCTATTTTCCTTCTTGCAACGATGATCATCTGTTCTCTCACCGCTTTAGCAACTGGAACCTCATGGGGGGCAGCTGGTACCGCGGGGATTGCCATGATGGGGATTGGTCAGGGTCTTGGCGTTCCAGCACCAATCACCGCTGGCGCAGTACTTTCAGGTTGTTACTTTGGTGACAAAATGTCGCCATTATCTGATTCCGTTATTCTGGCGTCTTCGATGTCTAACGTTGAAGTGATGGAGCACATTAAAGGTATGCTGCCGATAGCGCTTATCAGCTACGTGATCACGGGTATCATGTTTACCTTATTTGGTTTCCACTATGCGGGTAACGTAGACATGTCTCAAGTACAAAGCGTGATTGAGGCGATGGAACAGCAGTTTTACATTACCCCATACTCTTTTGTGCCAGTGCTGATTGTACTTGGCTTGCTTGCGATGAGAATGCCTTCGTTTCCTGTAATTAGCTTTGGTTCTTTGCTGGGCATCATTTGGGCTGTGATGATCCAAGACGTAGACTTCTTGCAAGCTTTCAATACCGCATGGGCACCTTACAATATTGAATCTGGCGTTGGCTTCATTGACTCAATCTTAAACCGAGGCGGTATGTCCTCTATGCTTGGTTCTGTTGCCGTGATTGTCTTTGGTCTCGGGTTTGGTGGATTGCTGGATAAAGTGGGTGTGCTTGAAACCATCGCAAAACTGTTTGAGCGCCGCGTGACAAGCGCAGGTTCACTGGCAACCAGTACCATTGGTACTGCATTTATGGGCAACGTTTTTGGCTCAGCCATGTATGTTTCACTCATCCTGACCCCTAAAATCTGTGCCAAGAACTATGACCGTTTAGGCTATCAGCGTAAGAACCTATCACGTAACGCTGAATTTGGTGGCACACTCACCTCCGGTATGGTGCCATGGAGCGATAATGGCATCTACATGGCGAGCATTCTAGGCGTTGCAACGCTCTCATATGCCCCCTTTATGTGGCTAAGCTTTGTCTGTATTTTGGTGACCATTTTTACCTCTTACATGGGTTGGTTTGTTGATAAATGTGAACCTACTGCACCAGCAGACAGTGCTGAACAAGCACCGGTTCTCAACCAACAGTCAGCCTAGCAGAGTATTGCAAAGGTCATTGAACTAAAAAACCATTAAAAAGAGCTCAACTGAGCTCTTTTTTACTACAAGCAGAATCGCCATTTAAAGCTGACACGATAGAACTGGCTTATCGTTTTCTTTGATCAAGGTAGTGTTGCGCACTGGCTATAGCGGCCGCTAATTGCGTCGTTAATAACCCCAGTTGACTCTCCGTAGGTCGTTGCTTCTGACTAAGTCGCAGCTCTATTTCTGACGCTATCTGCTTGAGTGAACGGCAACCAAGATTGCCCGCGACGCCTTTCAGGCTATGTGCTCGGCGCTGAGCGGCCTCCAAATCAGAATGCACCAATCTTTTCAATTCAGTGGCATCATGCTGATGATCTTGTATAAATACGCTCAACAGCAGAGTGACAGACTCAACATCGCCATTGAGAGTTATGAGCATGGATTCAATATCGATGGCCAAATCATCAGACAGATCCGATGTTTCCACCTGTGGTTCTTCTGTAGACAAAACACGACTGGGATTTATCTCAGATGACGCATCCTCTTTCGCAGCGCTGGGAACTTTATTAACATGAGAACGAGTTAAAACTGATGACCGAAACATCAACCAACCCAGCAATAGCATAACACCACCACTTAACCCCGTGACAAGATAAGCATAGATGTTTAAAAGACGATGGTATTGGTTTTCAACATGGATAAGCTGATTGTAAATAGAGTGATTGATTAAATTGTCGACCAAACGTGCACCTTGGGCGTATTGATTCAGTAAATCAGACGCTTGTGCTAATGTCTGCTCTAACTCTTTTTTCTGAATGGCTGGTAAAGATTGCCCATCCACATAGAGTTTATCTAATGCTCGATAGATCCCCGGATTTTGCTCAGTGTCACTGAACATCGCTTCAAATACATAAGCGCCTAACACCACATACATTTGCTTGAGTTGTTCTGAATTAGTGGGATTATCGCGCAGCACTTGTAGGCGTTCAACCAAGGGTTGAATATTAAGCTCAATCGACAAATACGATTTGGTCAGTGTGATATAGCGATCAGTCACATGAAGCAATTGCTGAATATCTGGTCGCCATGAAAAATCTCGGTGCTCAACTTCCAGCTGTAGCCTAAGTGAATAGAGTAGCTGTACATTCAGCGCGATATCATTCGCTCGCGTCGAACGATAAGGCTCTTTAAAATAGAGTGAACTTTTAAGTTCTTCAACACTGTAATGTAACTCTTTCACCGCATGCATGGCTTGGTAGCTTAAATGGCTTTGCCAAAACACAAGACCAACGGAGATTAACCAACCAAACAGAATCACTCCATACGATCTCACGCTGAATCGTTTTGATTTCTTTTGCCCAAACACTGTGATTACCAATTTGTACTTGTAATTAATACAAGCATAAACCTAAAGTTTGGACCGTGCTGAGTTGTACATCGGGAGAAGAGACAAAAAAGAGAGCCATATCAAGCTCTCTTAGTGGTAAACGATTAACGCTGGCGCGTTAACTGTTCTCTTAAATTCGGTGGCGTGCCTTTGATGGTTAACGTGTCGCTTTCAGGATCATAAAAAATACGCTCTCCCAATAACAAGCTATCAAAGCTCACATTCAAACCGCCCCCTGCACCGACAAACTTGGTCAGTTTACGCACGGTAGAACGATCACCAGGAAAGCTCTCTTCCAGTTCATAGCCATGTGCCTGCGTATATTCGAAAAAACCCGTGCCGTCTTGGCTAGCAGGTAATTCACCAGACAACTCACGAATATGAACCTCTTCACCGACTTTAATTTGCTCATTGCAGTAATCGTAAACCTGCTTCTTGTAACCGATCGCTTCATCTTTTTCTAGCTTAGAATCCGTGCAAAAATCCTGTACCGCTTGCATCAGTACTTGATTTTGCACTTTGGTATCTAACCCGACATCGGCTTGCAGAAAATCAAGAAAGAAATCCGACACTTTTCGACCAACGCGACCTTTGATATAGGCAAGGTAGCGGTTTGAGTTTTTGTCCGTTTCAAAACTTGAGAGGTCAAGACGCGCCGCGATATCCATTTTGTTGATATCAAGATAATCTGTCGCGCTAATGTCGAGCCCCTCTGTTACTTTCAAACTTTGGTTGAGAGGTAAAAGCCCAATAAATAGGTAATCGGTAGCTAGTGACTGATATTCGGCCATCACTAAGATCCCTTCATCAGCAAACGGATACTTTGATAATTCATCTTTCAGCCGTTGAGCACTGATTTGTGAAAAATCGTAAAAATCACGCTCACCTTGACGAAGTTCTTGCAACCAAGTTTGAAAATCACTGTCCGACTTAAACGAACCAAAACCTTTGCTCGCTTTCGAATTAAACACGCGATGCAACTCAGCCACTAAATTTTCGGCAGACGTATCATTATCTAAAGATTGAGAGCGGTATTTAACCACCAACTCATCTTGCTCGTTTTTGCTTAATTGGTGCAAAATCACGTTGGAAAGGTGAAGACTCATAGTGAAATTATCATCGTTCTGGTTTCAGTTGTAAGGCATTGTAGGTTATCATAAGCCGCTTTTACTATCATCATTAGAGTCTTTATGCCTATTACATCTAAATACAGCGACGAAAGAATTGAAAATATCCTGACAGAAGTTGCTGCCATCCTCGCTAAACATAGTGCTTCCCCTGAGCTTACTCTCATGATTGCGGGAAACATTGCAACGAATGTCTTAAACCAAAACGTTGCCGCTTCACAGCGTAAGGCGATTGCGGAAAAATTTGCTCAGGCATTGATGTCGTCTTTAGAAACTACTACTCACTAATAGAATGCATAGATAGAAAATCACATGGCAGATAGCGAAAATACATACGGTGAACGCGTATCACGGTTGGTTGGTTGGGGGCATTGGTTTGCTTTCTTCAATATCATTGCAGCAATGCTTATTGGTACTCGATATATCGTACAATCACCATGGCCTGAAACCTTGTTGGGGCAGTTTTATTTAGCTGTGTCTTGGGTCGGCCATTTTGGATTTTTGGTCTTTGCACTCTATCTGCTGGTTTTATTTCCTCTGACATTCATCATTCCGTCGCGCAAACTATTTCGCTTCGTGGCGGTCTGTTTTGCAACGTTAGGACTCACACTCTTATTAATCGATACCCAAGCTTATCAAGCAATCAACCTGCACTTAACACCGATTGTATGGGAACTGCTTTTTAGCGATGAGACCAGCGCTATCACCGCCGACTTACAGCATCTGTTTGTGGTCATGCCGCTCATTTTCCTCTTACAACTTGGGCTTTCGGAGTGGGTTTGGCGTAAGCAGCGAAAACTATCGCATAAACACGTTGGTCGGCCCATCGCGGCGGTATTTTTCATTAGTTTTATTACCAGCCACCTTATTTACGTTTGGTCTGATGCGTATTTAGAAACATCAGTGACCAGCCAAAAATCAAACTTCCCGCTCTCCTATCCAATGACGGCAAAATCGTTCATGGAAAAACACGGTCTATTTGATCGTGATGTGTACTTAAAGCGTTTGAAGGATAATGAAGAGAACCTTAACATTGTTCGTTATCCTCTTGAGCCTCTTCAATTTGGCCGCAGAGCAAATAATCTCAATATTTTGCTAGTGAGTGTCAATAATTTAAGAAGTGATGTGCTGACAGCTGAAATCATGCCCAACACTTACCAATTTGCGACAGAAAATTTGAAGTTTAATAATCATTACAGCTCGAGTAATGACATGTTTGGGATCTTTGGCTTATTTTATGGATTGCCAAGCAGTTATGCCAACGCCATTCGTTCACAAGGTACCCCTCCGATACTGATAGATGTATTGAAAAAACAGAATTATCAGTTTGGCCTCTTTAGTGGCGATAATTTTGACGACACCTTATACGAAGAGACGATTTTCCGCACTTTAACGGTCTCTAAAGCTCCTTTTGATCAAGAATCGAGCACAGATAACCAAACTATACAACGCTGGCATAAATGGGTATCCGAGCAAACCGAACAACCCTGGTTCAGCTATTTGGAGTTGACGACCGTTGACAACTTTAATGACTTTGATCCTCGGTCAAGTAAAGGTAGTGCCAGCGATCGCCTGCGTGCTGGTTACAATAACTCGGTCAATGCAGCCGACCAAGAAATAGGCCTGCTGCTCACTAAGATTGACGAATTACAATTGCAAGACAATACGCTGATTGTGATCACCTCAAATCATGGCGCGGAGTTTAACGAGACAAAAACCAACAGCTGGGGTGCTAACAGCAATTACAGCCGATACCAGTTACAAGTGCCGATGATCATCCATTGGCCTGGAAAAATGGCAGGGGAATACTCACACCGTTCAAGTCACTTAGATTTTTCAGTCACGCTTTTACAGGATCTGTTAGGTGCTTCATCCAACCCTATTGAATTTAGCAGTGGTAGAAACTTGTTTGATGAAAACAAAAGGAAGTGGATTTTAGCCGGTGATGCCCGTGAATTAGCCTTGATTACCGATACCCAAACGACTCTCATTGATAAATTTGGCAACTTCAAGCTGTTTGATGAAAACTATCAACGTCAGAAAGACTCTAGCCCAGCGTTACCAGTACTGATGCAAGGCTTAACTGAATTGCAGAGATTTTACGCCAAAGATAATTAAATCAGGTCGTTAGCAAGATTATCTCTTGACGCTAAAGGGATAAATGATTAGATTACGCCAATCGGACTGTAGCGCAGCTTGGTAGCGCACCGTCATGGGGTGTCGGGGGTCGGAGGTTCAAATCCTCTCAGTCCGACCATACACCTAAAAAAGAGAGCTTCGGCTCTCTTTTTTGCTTTAGTATCTGATTTTTAGTCTGTTTGAACTAACAGTGGCGCAACTTTGGTTGGGTGAATGACAACGGCAATAGATTTTGATGTCGGGGTATCACTAAAGTCGCCTTTGCTGCTCAATGGAATGAGTGCATTTGCCTCAGGGAAATAAGCCGCTACATTCCCTTGAGGAATTACATAGGCGACCACTTTGAAGCCCAAAATTTCACGTTTAATACCATCATCCCACAGTGTCTCAATATCGACTCGTTCACCCGCTTTTAATTGCAGCTGCTCAATATCTTTTTCATTCATGAAGATGACATTACGTTCGCCAAATACACCTCGGTAACGATCATCCAAACCGTAAACCGTGGTGTTGTACTGATCGTGCGAACGCATCGTCTGCAACACAAAAATCGGTTTCTTGGTCATCTGCTGAGTTTTAAGCGGAACGATAGATTCAGGAAGTGCATTACTGCTTATCTGCGCTTTTCCTGTGGGCGTTTTCCAATTAAATTCACGCGCTGAATTACCAAGATAAAAACCGCCAGGCCCTTTGAGCCGCTGATTAAAATTGGCAAATCCTGGGATAATCTTTTCAATCAAATCTCGAATGTTATCGTAATTATCGGCCATGGATTGCCAATCGATTGGATTTCCCTCCCCTAAGGTCGCTTTTGCCATTCCTGCGATAATGGCAGGCTCTGAGCGCATCATCTCTCCTGTAACATCAATTCGCCCAGAAGAGGCATGAACCATGGAGAATGAGTCTTCAACGGTAATTTTCTGTGGCCCCTGAGCCTGAATATCAATATCTGTCCGACCTAAACAAGGCAGGATCAACGCATCCTTGCCCGGGTTGACATGGCTCCGATTCAGTTTAGTCGCAATGTTTACGGTCAGATTACAGTTTTTCATTGCTTGTGCGACACGCTCGGTATCGGGCGCAGCAGCAACGAGGTTTCCTCCTAAACCGATAAAGACTCTACTTTCACCCCGTAGCATCGCCTCAATTGCATTAACTACATTATGGCCATGCGCTTTTGGTGGCGTAAAGCCCAGTACTTTTTCAATATTGTCGAGTAGAAATGCAGGCGGTTTTTCATTAATTCCAACCGTGCGGTCACCTTGCACATTTGAGTGACCACGGACAGGACATACCCCAGAACCATCCTTACCAATTTGGCCAAACAGTAATTGTAGATTGACCAACTCTTGTATGGTTGCCACTGAATGCTTATGCTGAGTCACCCCCATTGCCCAAGTTACGATCACGCGTTTAGCGCCTTGGTAAATATCTGCCACCAGCTCTAGCTCTTGTTGCGTGAGCCCAGATTGTTCAATAATACTTGACCACGGCGTAGCCTGCACCATGGCTAAATAAGACTCCATCCCTTCGGTATGCTGGGCAATGAAATCAAGATCGAATATCGATTCACCGCAGGCCTGTGCTTGCTGATGACGAGCAAGAAGAATTTTCACCAAGCCACGAACCGCCGCCATGTCTCCGCCTAATTTAGGAGTGAAATAATGGCTAGTGGTCGGTGTTGAACCATTGCTTAACATTTCAAAAGGATTTTGCGGGTTAGTAAAACGCTCCAATCCTCGCTCTTTTAAATTATTAAACGCAACAACCCGAGCGCCACGCTTATAGGCTGACGCCAGTGTTTCCAACATACGAGGGTGATTCGTTCCTGGGTTTTGTCCAAATAAAAGAATCGCATCGGATTCTTCAAAATCCTCAATAGTCACAGTTCCCTTACCAATGCCAATCGAGCGAACCAAGGCGACGCTCGTCGCTTCATGGCACATGTTTGAGCAATCAGGAAAATTATTGGTACCAAACCGGCGCGCAAACAACTGGTATAGAAATGCAGCTTCATTACTCGCGCGGCCTGATGTATAAAATTCCGCCTGATTTGGACTAGCGAGTTGATTGAGGTGTTGTGCAACCAGTGCAAACGCCTCATCCCAGCTGATTGGCTCATAGTGATCCGTTTGAGCGTTATAGCGCATTGGTTCCGCTAAACGCCCTTGAGATTCGAGAAAATAGTCACTCTGCTTATTGAGCCAAGTGACCGAATATTGCTTAAAGAAATCCGCCCCAACGCGTCGAGAAGTGGCTTCCCAGTTGACGGCCTTAGCGCCATTTTCGCAAAAACGAAAACGCCCTGGGACATGTTTTTCACCCCAAGCACAGCCCGGACAGTCAAAACCATGGTCTTGGTTGGTTTTTAAAAGATTGGAAATATTTTTGGCAACATTATGACTTTTCAATAGATGATGCGCGGTGCTTTTTAGCGCTCCCCAACCACCAGCCGAACCGGTATATTGTTTAATACTCATATTCTTCTTCTCACTCTTTCACTGACTGCAAACGTGCATGACCATGGTATATATTGAACTGATTTTTTTTGATAAAACCAATCAGTGTCATATCAAACTGACGCGCCATATCGAGCGCTAAACGTGATGGCGCACCAACAGCCACCACCACTGAAATGCCAGCAATAGCCGCTTTTTGCATTAACTCAAAACTCACTCGGCCGCTAAGAATCAATACCCCTTGCGGGTGCCAACGTTGCTCACTCAAAATTCGACCAATCAACTTATCCACTGCGTTATGGCGGCCCACATCTTCCGCAACGGCAATTAACTCGCCATTCACGAAGTAACCCGCACCATGCACCGCCCCCGTTTTTGCAAACAGTGGTTGATGAACAAGAAGCAGATTAGGAAGCGCAATAACAACATCAGAAGAGAGCCATTTCGGGCTATCATCAACACGAATTTCTCGCCTCAAACTCAAGGCTCGGATGGATGTCATACCGCAAATGCCACAGCTCGACTGGCTCATATAACGACGGGCCTGATGCTGAATCACATCAGTGTATGGATGATTGAGCGTGACCAACCAGTGATTCTGGCCATGGCGTGATTCGTCGTCAACCAATTCCATATTGAGTATATGGTCATATGAATCGATCACTTGCTGCGTGTAAAGTAAGCCACCGATGAGATGAGCATCGTCACCGGGCGTTCGCATTGTCATGCTCCACTCTTCGATATGCAGCTTGTTAGTAATCGTATCATTCCATTGCAAGCTGATTTGTAAAGGCTCTTCAATAGCAAGAATATCGTATTCATTTTGAAACCCTATTTTGGAATCAAAACGTTGGCGATAAATGCGTTCAGTCCCCTCAGGTTGAGCATCATGAGGGTCATTGGTTGTCGTTTCTTCTAGCATGGTTCTTTTTATTGACTGATTTCAATCATCAGCATAGGTGAGTGCAAGATAAACTCCTGCAAACACTCTGTACTTAATGATTGGAAATGGAAGCAGTGCCTTAAACACAGGAAGCTGCAAATTACTCCTCACCTTGCGCAGGGTCAAGAAAGCCATCTTTTGGCTATGGTTCAGGTTTAGTACCATTTCCCTGCCAGTTTTAGCTTGTTACCCGTCATTCCCAGAGGTTTAAGTATTATATGAACATAAAAGCATAAAAAAGAAATAACATTCCATTTATGAAACTCTGGTAGCCTGATACTACAAGAGAGCAT
>NZ_CAWNHY010000009.1:0-12575 GCF_963874335.1 Vibrio sp. V10_P2A27P122
CCTTTTGATAAAGCGCTATGGAACCGTTTAGTGGTTTCGATTGTTGGTCACGCTAATAAATTCAACAATCCTTACTTTGTTAAACATGCTGATTTTTAACGTAATAAAATTTAGCGTAATAAAAAAGCCTGAGTGGTTTCACTCAGGCTTTTTTGTCAGACATCGCAAATGAAAAGCACTGGCTGAATAACGTAGAATAGAAGAGCAATTAAGCGTAATTGGCATCCACTAATTCACCAGCAACAACTTTGCTTACTTCAGCACGATTTTCTAACCATTTTACAACCAACGCTTTATCTTCTTCTGTTGCTGAACGGTAGCGATCGGCTGCGCATACAAAGCCGTCAAAGATCTCTAATCCACCACCACCGAAACAAAGGCCGATGCTATCAACGTAATCAATAAACTCATCAACGAAGAGATCGTATTGTTCAAAGTCTTTGATAGACGTTGTACAGCTAACTTCAAAACCGAGGATCGCAAATTCACCTAAAAACAGTTTCTTACGGATACGGCGGTTTTTATTTTCTTAGCTTGTCGATTTTCATCATATTTTCTCTCTCTGTTTGAATGCGGCATTTATACACCTTTCAGCACCATTTCCAAAAATGATTCTTTAAAAAAACCGCCACAAGCGGACACTTTCACAACAAATTGTTTCAAGATGTACCAAGACAAAACAAGTTAAAACAAGCCGCTCGTCAAGCTTAGTGACGTCAAATTAAAGTCAAGAAAATCATAATTATTGACTGCTTCGCAACTTAATCTAAAAACTTCGCACAACTTTTGAGCCTGCCACCCATGCACATTTTTATTTCATAGTGCATGGTTAAATCAGCTCATTTAGCCCTTGTAAATCGTATTTTTTGAGGTGGATTTATGTTTGATTTAAACGGTGAATGGCGATTGAGCTCACCCGAGTATCCCGATATCCAAATCGCGATGACACTGCCCGGTGACCAGTATCATGCATTACTGCAAGCGGGTTTGATCCCTCATCCCTATTATGCATCCAATGAATCTCAGGTTCAGTGGGCTGGTTTATGTCATTGGGTATTAACAAAAGCGATCACTTTAAATGCGGCAGACCTTCAGTGCCCAAACAACTTACTGGAGCTGAATAAGGTCGATACGTTTGCTGATCTATGGATCAACGGACAGAAGGTTTTACAGTGCCATAATGCTTTTCAAACCTATACCGTTAATATTCGCCCTTATCTGCAAATTGGTGTAAATCATTTTGAATGGCGATTTGAACCTGCCGCTTCGGTAGCCAAGCAAAGAGCCGATGAGCTGCCCTTTCCCATTCCGTGGGCGCAAGGGAATAATCAACTTCCTCACATGAACACCGTGCGAAAACCTCAATGCCACAGTGGTTGGGATTGGGGTATATGCCTTGCTGTTTGTGGTATTTTTGCACCAATGCAATTAAAAACGGTACAAGAATATTCACTGCTGGGTGTGGATATTGAACAAGTTTGGCATGCTTTAACACACGTTACGCTGCACGTGAGAATACGGCATAGCGAATCGCTCTCCACACCCATCACACTTACTTTTGGCGATCAAACTATTACGATCGATAGTGAGGCTTTTTGCAACCAAAGCAGTGTGGATATTGATGTCCACCATCCGCATCTCTGGTGGCCAAACGGTTACGGTGACCCTTATTTATACACACTGTCTATTGCCATGGCACAGCAGCAGATCAACCGCCAAGTTGGCTTAAGACGTCTCACGTTGCGCACTGAGCAAGATTCCATCGGCAGTGAAATGACCTTTATCGTGAATGAGGTCTCGATATCAGTGAAGGGCGCGAATTGGATACCAATGGACGCCATGCCAAGCAAAGTCAATTTTTCCCGTTATCAACAGCTGCTACGAGCCGCACAAGAAGCTCACATGAATATGATTCGTGTGTGGGGAGGAGGTGATTATGAACACGATCATTTCTATCAACTTTGCGACCAACTCGGATTATTAGTCTGGCAAGATCTGATGTTTTCCTGTGCACAATACCCTTCAACACCGAGTTTCTTAGAAGAGGTAAAGCAAGAAGTCACACAACAAATACAACGTTTGAAGCACCATGCTTGTCTTGCCATTTGGTGTGGTGATAATGAGGTGATTGGTTCATTAACTTGGTATCCAGAATCTCGAGAAAACCGTGAAAAATACTTAGTCAATTACGACCGACTCAATCGTTTTTTAGAAATCCTCGTCAATGAACAAGATCCAAATCGCCGTTTTTGGGCAAGCTCACCTTGCAATGGTGAGTTAGATTTTGGTGACGCTTGGCATGATGATAATAAAGGTGACATGCATTTTTGGGATGTGTGGCATTCAGGTAAATCCTTTGACGCTTACCATTCAATATCCCCACGATTTTGTTCAGAATTCGGTTATCAGTCTTGGCCTTCATTTAGTGAAGTGAAGCAGATTATCCCAGAAAGCGACTGGAATATCAGTGCGCCTCATTTTGAACATCACCAAAAGAATGCTCGTGGTAATAGCATCATCACCGAAATGTTTACTCGCTATTTCCGTTTCCCGAATGGCTTCCAGCAGATGCTTTATTTGAGCCAAGTTCAGCAAGCCATGGCAATTAAAACGGCTGTCGAAGCGTGGCGGGCAACCTCACCGATTTGCCGTGGCATATTATATTGGCAACTCAATGACAACTGGCCCGTCGCGTCTTGGTCAAGCATTGAGTATTCTGGACGCTGGAAACAATTACATTATCACGCCAAACGGTTTTATAACCCGCTTTTGGCCTGTTTTTCTGAAGATGAGAAACACCTATCACTGAGAGCCATTAATGATGCGCCCGGTGAGCAATACCTTGTGGGTGACATATATTGGTTTGGATGGGAAGGAGAATTGCGAAAGCATTGGTCAATCAATGAACGACTGCCCCAAGAGAGTAACCAAATCGTGTGGCAACACACAATAAAGGATTTCACACCAGAAAAAGGAGCGATCTACTTTGTCAGTACGGATGGCCAGCGGGATAATTTTTGGCTGCCGGATGTACCCAAACGCTTGCCCTTAAAATCGGCCCGCATATTGTGTGAATATCGTGCGGGCAGTCTCTGTTTGACCACTGACCGACCTGCACTTTACGTTCACCTAGAACATGACAACGTACTACAATTTTCTGACTCCAGCTTCTTTTTGCTCCCCAACCAAATGCGGACAATCGCCTTTAGATCAGACGATAAATCTCACTTAAACTGTACTATTTATCAACTGGCTGAATGAACTGAGCCGAATAAAGACAAACGCTCAGCCTTAAGGAAGGAAACGAAAAAGAGCTGCGCATCAAGCAGCTCTTTGCAAGCTAAACCATTTTTGCTAATGCATGTTCAACATTGGCTCATGTCAAACACTGACTAATGTTGAACACCAGATGGATTTTCACCAAATTCAGTCTGTTGATAAATATCTGCAAGGGTTTTTGCACGTTTTGCTGCCTTGCGTCGTTTCGTTGGTTCAAAGTATTGCTCGACCTGCTTCAATGTCTCTTCATGGTCTTGCGCGGATTGGACAAAGTCTGGGTTGGCTAACGCTTCTTGGCGAAGGCGGTTAACTCGTTCTAGCGTTTCCCACAACATATTTCACCTCCAACTTCACTGTGCATACATACAGCTTAGTAAAGAGTGACATAATGTCAAGCAATTAACTGTGGATTTATACAGTTAATTAAAATAAACGCTCATTATTTCAATGAGTCATTAATCTGCGAGGCCTCTTAAGGTGCGCACGTTGATTCTCGAAGCACCAGCTTACCTAGATAGCGATGTATCTTGGCATCATCCGAGCCCTTCCCTTCAGCCAATTGTAGGGCCAAGGCTACTGCGTCCTTCGTCAGTTGCTCAATAGGAAGCGATATTGTTGAGAGATTGGGCACCGAATACGCAGCCGCAGGCTCATCATCAATCCCCATCACAGAGACCTGATTGGGTACCAAAATGGCATGTTCGTAAAGTGCGCGCATTGCTCCTAGTGCCATATCATCGTTACAAGCAAAAATAGCGCTGAACTCACTCTGTTGTTCTAATAACCGTTGAACCGCGGCATAACCCGCCAGCATAGAATTATCACCTTCAACAACGAGCGTGTGATTGAGCTCAATACCAGCCTGCTGCAAGCCTGACTGATAAGCAGCAAATCGCTGTTGTCCTGTATCACTGTCCAAAGGGCTAGTGATGCAAGCAATGCGGCGATGGTCAAGTTCAAGCAAGTGATTAATCGCTAAAGAAGCGGCTTGATGCTGCTCAAAACCAAAACTATGCAAACCGACTTCTTCCAAGGTTCGATTGAGTACAATCAGTGGCACTGAAACATCAGATTGCAATGATGCCAGCTCATGATTCGACAAATGGCGGCTGTAAAGCATGATGGCGTCACAACGCTGAGTGAGCAATGAGCGCACTGCTGCTAATTCGCCTGCCGCGTTATCGTGACTGTCCATGACAAGTAAGGTCTTACGTGCTTGCTCGGCACCTTGTGCTGCTTGATGCAATAAGCTGCCAAAATAACTCCCTTGAAACTGAGGAAGTATCAGCCCAATCGCATTTGCACTGTTTGTGGCTAATGCTTGCGCCAACACATTAGGTTGATAACCCAAGGTGGACATGGCTTGTAAAACGGCTTCTCGCGTACTTGCTTTTACTTGGCCAGTTTGATTGAGTACGCGCGATACGGTGGCTTTAGACACGCCCGCTGCTTTACAAACGTCATTGATTGTCGCCATGGTGACTCCTAATAAAAACCCCCGACTCTTGGAAGCCGAGGGAGTTTACCTAATTTCCTAAGCTGGATGAACGCTCTCAATCAACAATTATTATTGTCATTCCACGTTTATAATTGTTCGCCATTGGTTTTGATCACGGACTGATACCAGTAAAAGCTTTTCTTTTTACTGCGAGCCATTGAACCAGAACCATCATCGTGTTTGTCTACATAAATGAAACCGTAACGTTTTTTATATTCACCAGTGGTGAACGACACACAATCGATGCAGCCCCAAGGGGTGTAGCCCATGACATCAACGCCGTCTATAGCAATGGCCTTCTTCACTTCTCGTATATGTGCTTGTAAATACTCAATCCGATAATCGTCTTGCATTTGGCCTTGCTCATCGACTTCATCGATTGCCCCAAAACCATTTTCGACAATAAAAATCGGTTTCTGGTAGCGTTCATACAACTCAGAAAGCGCGTAGCGAAGCCCTACCGGGTCAATTTGCCATCCCCAATCAGACGCTGTGAGATAAGGGTTTAAGCGACTTTGTTTAAATAAACTGGTTGTTTCACCTTCAGCGTTGCGATCATCAGAGACAATATTCGTCATGTAATAGCTGATCGCAAGGTAGTCGGCACAACCCTTACGCAGTATCGCTTCATCACCATCGAGCATATCAACGGTTATCGATTTTCGCTCCCATTCACGCCAAATATAGCTTGGGTAATAGCCACGAACTTGCACATCGCTGAACAAGTACTTCTCTCTCATCATTTCTTGAGAGCGGATCATATCTTCTGGACGACACGACGCGGGATAAAGCGGCATCATATGAATCATGCTACCCATTTGAAATTGAGGGTTGATCTTATGACCGAGATCGACCACTAAAGCACTGGCAATAAATTGGTGATGCATGACTTGGTACATCACCTGCTCTGGGTTGTCATGTTCAGTGAAGATCACCCCTGAGTTACAGTAGCCAAACAGTGGGAATTCCCAATTTCGCTGGTTATTGATCTCATTGAAGGTAATCCAGTATTTCACTTTCTGTTTATAACGCTCCATCACCACTTGGCTAAAGTTAACGAAAAAATCCACAAGCTTGCGATTTGCCCATCCCCCGTATTGTTGTACAAGGTGGAATGGCATCTCAAAATGCGAAAGCGTAATAACTGGCTCAATGCCGTATTTCAGCAATTCATCAAAAAGATCATCATAAAATTGTAGCCCTGCTTCATTGGGCGAGACTTCGTCACCTTGTGGAAAAATACGAGTCCAAGCAATTGAGGTTCTAAAACATTTAAAACCCATCTCAGCAAAAAGTGCAATGTCACCTTTGTAATGACTATAAAAATCAACGGCTTCATGATTAGGATAGAAATAATTTGCATCCACACCGGAGGTCATCACCCTAGGTACTTCATGCGCTCCTTTTGAGAGCACATCGACAATGCTGACTCCTTTTCCACCTTGGTTCCATCCACCTTCAACTTGATGTGCTGCTACAGCCCCACCCCATAAAAAATCTTTTGGAAAACCATTCGTTGCCATCGTCATCTACCTCGTCTTCATTTGCTGACTCAATGTACCCTTATGTCGATCTAATATGCTATTTCACGCCATGTGGACACGTTGTATAGAAATACATCATCGCTTTGCTACTTTGCGTGACATCATAAACGATTATCGTAAAAATGTAACCGGTTTCGGAAACCGGTTACATTTAAATTAATAATTCTAATGTTCTCGGAAGAAAATACGCACTATTTGTTACTGACAAGTGGCAAACAGAGACATTCCGTAGCACTTTTGCTGTGACTACTGTATGCTTGCGCCTTTCCGCAACGTGATGCGGATCACTTCCTTATTTACATATCGAGACATTTTAATGAGTTTTGCCTCTCTGGGTTTATCCCATGCCATCCTGAAAGCCGTTGCTTCTCAAGGTTACGAAACACCATCGCCAATTCAGGCGCAAGCTATTCCAGCCGTTCTTGAAGGCAAAGATGTGATGGCAGCGGCCCAGACAGGTACCGGAAAAACCGCAGGATTTACCCTGCCCATTTTGGATCTATTAGTTAAAGGCCCAAAAGTAGGCCCCAACCAAGTGCGTGCATTAATTCTGACGCCGACACGTGAATTAGCCGCGCAAGTTGCCGACAACGTGGCAACTTACGGACAAAACCTTCCACTACGCTCTGAAGTTATTTTCGGCGGTGTGAAAGTTAACCCACAGATGATGAAAATGCGTCGTGGAGTAGATATCTTGGTCGCGACACCGGGTCGACTGCTGGATTTATACAACCAAAATGCGATTAAATTTAACCAATTAGAAATTTTAGTCTTAGACGAAGCGGATCGCATGTTAGACATGGGCTTCATTCGTGACATTAAAAAGATCCTTGCACTGCTGCCAGCAAAACGTCAAAACCTACTCTTTTCGGCCACTTTCTCTGATGAAATTCGCCAACTTGCGAAAGGGTTAGTTAACAACCCAGTCGAGATTTCGGTTACGCCACGCAATAGTACCGCCAAAACCGTCAAACAGTGGGTACATCCTGTAGATAAAGCGAAAAAACCAGCGCTATTGATTCAACTAATCAAAGAAAATAATTGGCAACAAGCGTTGGTATTTACACGAACTAAACACGGCGCTAATCGCTTAACCGCACAACTTGAAGGCAGTGGCATCAGCGCCGCCGCGATTCATGGCAACAAAAGTCAAGGCGCACGTACTAAGGCATTGGCCAATTTTAAAAGTGGTGAGATCCGCATTTTAGTAGCAACGGATATTGCCGCTCGCGGCATTGATATTGACCAATTACCACAAGTGGTAAACTTTGAATTGCCTAACGTCCCTGAAGATTATGTTCACCGAATTGGCCGTACAGGCCGCGCAGGCGCTGAAGGCAATGCGATCTCTTTGGTCTGCGCCGATGAAGCAAAAGACATGTTTGCCATTGAGCACCTTACCCAAAATTTACTAGAACGAATTGAGGTTGAAGGCTTTGCGCCAGTGAACAAATTACCGGCATCTCCTTCGCTACAACCGATTAAAGCGAAAAAGCCGAAAAAGAACAAACCAGAACATAATGACGGACAGCGCTCTGGTGATGTAGCAAAAGGTCACAGCATAAGCGCGAATACCAAAACTAATGACAGAAAGCCGAAAGCGGCCAATTCCACTCGTTCAAACAGCAACAAACCAAGTGCAAACCAACCCACGAGAAGCGGATCGGCTGGACAAAATAGACCTCGTAGAGCAAACAAAATCGCGGCGAGCTGATATTACTCACTGACTACGACTCTCTGATTAAAAAGTAAAGGCCACTCTCATCTAGTGGCCTTTTTGCTTTTACGCGCCTTTGGGCGGTGTGAATGCGGTTAGAGGAAGTGGCTCTCCTGTATATTTCTCTATTTTCACAATTGAAGAGTTACCAGCACAGCCATTGGCTAACCTTGAAGTAGGTATGTCAGCGGTCAGTACGTTGCATCCTCCGTTTTTACATAAACCATGAGGTTTATCAAAATCGGGCCATGCCCCTTCATGAATACAGACCGAACCTTGCTTAATTCCATCCGTGATCAGCGCGCCAACTAAGACTTGGCCACGTTGGTTATAAGCACGAACAAGATCGCCATCTTTGATCCCTCGAACTTTTGCATCTTCTGGATGAATCCAGATCGGTTCACGGTTTGCTATCGCATATTGCTCGCGTAGTGCCGCATAGTTTAACTGGCTATGGAGACGATGAGCCGCATGCGATGTCATCAATTGCAGTTCATCGGCTTGAGCATTCCCTACCCACTCCGTTGGCGGCATCCACATAGGATGTGGCGGGCAATCGCTATATTTGAAGCCTTCGATGGTTTTGGAGAAGATCTCAATCTTGCCACTTGGTGTACCAAGAGGGTTCAGGATAGGATCCTCTCTGAAAGAGGAATAACGCACAAACTTCGCATTCGCTTCGTTCCATTTCATCTCAATGAGCTGATTTTGTTTCCAAAAATAGCTGAAGTTAGGCATTGCAATCCGATTCTGGCGACCGATAGCTTGAGCTCCTTTATAGAAACCAGCCAACCATTCCATTTCGGATTTATTTTCCGTATACACTGCACGTCCGCCCGGTTTTAACAGCTCCGCCATATCAGCAAATACATCAAAATCATTTCGCGCTTCAAATTGAGGCTCAATTGCCTGTTTCATCGGCACTAAATGTTGATTGCTATAATCCCCTGTCATGGTGAGATCATTACGCTCAAATGACGTCGTGATGGGCAGTACAATATCAGCGTGTTTTGCGGCCGCAGTCCAATAAGGCTCAGAGATAACGATGAGTTCCGGCTTTTGCCACGCTTTAATCAAACGGTTGGTATCTTGGTGATGAGTAAAGTTTGCACCGCCCGCCCACCAGATCATTTTGATGTTAGGAAATGTTTTCTCATGCCCGTTGTGTTGATATTGACCGGATGGGTTTTCCAACGCTTCTACAATACGAGCCACAGGAAAACTATTTACTGCTCCAGAAACGGCCCAATCATTACCCGCAGATGAACCACCATCAATAGCCGCTGATATAGCAGGTAAAACACCCGCAGTCCGCGTTGGGTTACCGCCATTGGAATAGTGATATGAAAAACCAAACCCACCACCGGGTAAACCGATCTGCCCTAGCATTGCAGCCAGAGTGACAAGCATCCAGTGTTTTTGTTCACCATATTGCTGACGTTGGATTCCCCAACCAGCCATGATCATAGTTCTATTTTTGCTAAAAATATCAGCCAATAGCTCTAGTTGTTTGGCAGGAATGCCACAAATTGCCTCAGCCCATTGTGCTGTCTTTGGCGTGCCATCAGAATGACCTAGCAGATAAGCTTCAAACTTGTCGTAACCAGCGGTGTATTTATTCAAAAATTCGAGGTTATGTTGGCCCTTTTCAACTAATGAGTGGGCGATCCCCAACATCATCGCAACGTCAGTACCAGGATGCGGTGCAATCCACTGAGCGTTTTCACCAAAAAATTCGATGGTTTCCGAACGCATAGGATCGATAGCGATAATGGTTTTTTTAGAATGTTTGAGTTGATTAAAAAACTCAAGCCCCGCGCCGTCGGTACTGCTCCATGCTATTTTCAGTGTATTAATAGGGTTAAGCCCCCAAAGCACCACAACATCACTACTTTCAAGTACAACAGGGTAAGTTGTTTGTTGTTCATACACTTCTATTGAGCCTACAACGTAAGGCATGATGACTTGCGCAGCACCCGTAGAATAATCACCTAAATGACCCGAATAGCCTCCCGCCATACTCATATAGCGTTGCAGTAGGGTTTGGGCTTTATGTAAAATCCCACTGGATCGCCAGCCGTAAGAGCCCGCAAAAATTGACTCGGCTCCATAAGCAGTGCGAATACGGGCATGCTGTTGGTGGATTAATTGCAGCGCTTTTTCCCAACTAACGCGGACGAACTCATCGTCTCCTCGTTTACCATCTGGCATATGGGGATTGGCTAGAAAACCTTTACGCACCATCGGGTATTTGACCCGCGCTTGAGTATGCACTTGATCTGGCGCTGAGGTTTGTAGACTATTGGGTACGGTTTGCGGCAATGCATTCTTGGAGGAAATAATTTTCCCATCCTTAACTTCAACCAGCATAGCGCCCCAACGCCCAGCAGTCAGTACACCAGCTCCTCGCGGTGCGGAAGCGAGAACTGGCATGGGTTTAACCGAAAAAATAGCGACCGCACCTGCAGTTGCACCAGCGCTTTTTAGAAAACTTCGACGTGTGAGAGTAGTCATCACTGAATCCTTATTTCATTTTTTATTGGGCAACAACATCTTTCGCATTATATTGGAAATATTTCGTGAGGATTTCTAGATCCTCTGCGGAAATAGAGGTACGGTCCCCCATACTTTTTGCCACAGAAGGCCACGCGTTAACCGTAAAATGGTTACTCGGAATTTTGGCATGACATGTTGAACAGTAAACATTGTCCAATTGCTCAGCGTATGCCCAAAGCGAATCCATTTTACTCAACACTGGCGTGTCGATGTCCCCGGCAAGTGTTACTTGACGCCACTGATTTCCGTAGGCATCTTCGTTATACTCTTTTACGCTCAATGCTTTTTGCCCTGCTTCAGTTAACATAGCAATCACAGCACGCTTACCTTCACCCATATACAAGACTTGTTCTGCACCTTGCATCTGATAACCACTCAATTCAACGGTGCGCTTGCCATCGCTTTCATTCAATACTTTCAGCGGCGTCGCTGGATTGATCGTTCCGAAATCAGAAATGGGCGTAGATTGCATCGCATAAACAATAGAAGTGCCCACAGGGGTTAACTTTGCCTCTTCGACCAAATGGGCTAATGCTTGGCTGTCCATTTTGACTTCAGGAAGCATGTGCGCCACACCTTTATGGCAATCAATACAGGTTTGATTATTGTCGATACCGTACTGATGCATTTTTTGTGCTTGCGCCGTTTGGTCGTAAATCTCCATCGCATCTTCACTGTGACATGAACGACAGGTCGCAGAATCGTTCGCTTTTAATTGCGCCCAGACAGTTTCAGCCATCTCGGCTCGATGCGCTTCATACTTTTCAGGTGTGCTGATCTTCTTGGTAATAAACTCATGATAGATATCTTTGGACGCCCTGATTTTAGTGACTAAATAATCCATAGTATCAGTGGGTATATGGCAATCAGCACATTCTGCACGGATGCCTTTGGCATTGCTGAAGTGTACCGAGCCTTGATACTCCTGAAAGGGTGCTTGCATAGTATGACAAGAGAGACAAAATTCCGTACTCGACGTTTTTTCTAAGATGACATGAGTTCCTCCAAGGCTTAACCAACCGAGCAGCACCCCAATAGCAAGAACTCCCACTATCATTCTTTTTTTAATATTCATTATTCCTCACAAATCTCAACGGATGTGGTTTTGACAGAACACGTTGCATTTATGTGATGCGCATCGTATTCCATAAGGAAATCATACCCCCAAAGAGGGATGTCAACTTGACAGTAGTCAATTTAGACAAGGAACAGGCGTGACCTATGTCACCTTTCCTATAAATTGATAAAATAGAAAATAAATAGCCACACAGATGATAGAAATTAAAAATACATAAAACACAACCGATTGATATTAAAAATAAAAGACAAAAACCCCAAAGATAGGCAGAGCCTTATCACTGATAATGTTGACTAAAAATGGTTTGAAAAGTAACAAAAATCACGAATAACCTGCTCAGATTCCTAATGCTCAATTATTTTAAAATAAATGCTTTACTTTGATTGAGGACCATGCGATTATGTGTCCGCTCTGTTGAACAGGGTTATTAATGTAACAAGTAAGCCAAAGTTCCCTTTCAGATTCAATTCAAAGTGTCCTCTAGTTTCATGGTCTCATTTAAATAATTCGTCTCAAAGCAACACCTGTATTTTAAAATTTTTTATTTTTATAAGGGACATAACATGTCTAACACTACTACTGGCACTGTAAAATGGTTCAACGAAACTAAAGGTTTTGGTTTCATTTCTCAAAGCAACGGCGGTCCAGATGTATTCGTACACTTCCGCGCTATCGCTTCTGAAGGTTTCAAAACTTTAGCAGAAGGCCAAAAAGTATCTTTTGTTGTAGAACAAGGTGCTAAAGGTCCTCAAGCTGCTAACGTACGTGCTGAATAATTTCGCATGAATGTGTGAGCGTTGGCACCACGCCAGCGCTCTTATTTTTACCTAGATTATAAATTATAGTTATCAACGTTATCGCTCAAACTTCTGCTCCGTTCCCTCTGCTTATCCCGTTCGAACA
>NZ_CAWNHY010000010.1:0-12391 GCF_963874335.1 Vibrio sp. V10_P2A27P122
CTAATGAAACAACCCCATAACAATGCATTTTTTTATTATCCACGATAATCGATTACTTATTCACATTAAGCTTTGTTTGGTGAATTTAAATCTCAATGAAAAACAAAAACACCGGTTATTTACAAAACTTTCACATTAATGTTTTTATCGTCGGTTAGATAAAGGATAAATAAAAGAGAGAGATAAGTATTGTCAAACACTTACCTCCGTTTACTTATATTATGGCTTATTAGTAGCAGGTAATGGACTTCTCTGCTTATAGACAGAAGCCAACACCGCAATAATCATAGTGATTAACAGTACACCCAGTGAGACTGGTGTCGGAATTTCCCACGCAGAACCGACTAGCATCATCTTAATACCAATGAATATCATGATGAAGGAAAGCGCTGGTTTTAGGTAAATAAACTTATCCATCATCCCTTGCAACACAAAGTACAAAGACCGCAAACCAAGTAACGCAAACACGTTCGCTGCTAACACTAAAAAGGGTTCGCGGGTCACGGCAAAAATAGCCGGTATTGAATCTAATGCGAACATGACATCCATAAAAGCAATCACGCCAATCACAATCATCATTGGAGTCACAAACCATTGCTTATTGCGGCTCACAACCAAAGCATTCCCTTCGTAATGATCCGTCACATTGAACCAACGTCGAATCAGCTTCTCCGGCATTGGGTTTAGCTGTTCATCGCCTTTCTCACGCGCAAGTTGAATACCGGTCCACATAAGAAATAATGCAAACACATAAAGTAACCAATGATATTGTTCAAGCAGCTGCGCACCAATCACAATCATCACCGCTCGTAAACACAAAGCACCGATCACTCCCCACAATAGAGCCCGCGGGCGTAAATGCTCTGGGACTGCGTATTGATGAAAAATAATCGCAAAGACGAATAAGTTATCAACACTTAACGATTTTTCTAACAAGTAACCAGTAATAAACGAGATCGTCGCCTTTTCGGCACTGTATGAACTGGTTGGTGCGTAACTATCCCAAAAGAAATAGATACTCGCGGCGAATGCAAACGCCAGCATAAACCAAATCACGCTCCAAACGGCCGCTTTAGTGATCGTGACTTTACCGCCACGGGTTTGCCAAATATCGATAACAACAAGAAATAGAGTCAGAATTGCAAAGCTGAGATAGGTTGTTGGGGTCATATATCCTCCAAAGGCGGAAGGATAAGATGGGATTAACCGATCGAAACCTTCCGCAAACAAAAACCGCTGTTCATAATGAACAGAGCTGAATGCGTTGGTCTCGTCGAAATAAGCATTCCGTTTTTAACAGAAGGCTATTTATACTTACCGGATAAGCATGCGCTTAACGAGCTGACGATAAGTAAACAAAGGCGACTACTCCCCAATCAGCGCGGATTTTATGCCTATTGGATGCAAAGGTCCATAGCCGTGATCAAAAAAAGGAGCCATTTATGCTCCTTTTTAGCTTAGATTTTTATACGCCTGCCAGTGGTAATAAATACACCAATACAGACCATGCACTGACCCAAGCAACGACGACAGCAGCATCTAACCAATCTCTAATCCACATTATACTTTCCCCTTTCACATCTTCATGCACCTTCATCGGGTTGAAGATGCGTTAAGACTGAAAGTTAAAAAGCAAAGTCTATGCCAGTAAATTTATGTCAAACCGAGTTACTGATAATGATGTTGGAGTTGAGTTCCTGCGTGGTTAAGTATTTCAGGTTTTTCCGTCAGCAGCTCAATAAACGCATCAGCCATTGACACATTCGAAACAAAACCTTCTCCCTTCATTTTCAGTATCGCATCATATCCCTCTTTGCCTTTCATGGTATAGGCCGAAGAGGTTCCACAATAATAACGATTAAGATCAATTGGTTGCCAACCTTTTTGCTCATTAAATAACAACACATTTGTGATGCGTTGTCCTACAGGCCGATCGGCGGCATAAGTAAACGAGAGATTGTGGGTGTAAGGATAACTGCCAGAACCTGTGCCGTCGACCCCATTGCCCAGCGCATTATTAATCGCCCCTTCAAGCATCTCAATTAAGGTTTCTCCCTGCACTCGGTAGACACCAATAGGAACGGCAAAAGGCAATAAATTTCCGGCAATGTCTGCCACCGAAACTTGTCCGGCGTTGAGCGAGTTTCTGACTCCACCAGCGTTATGTATTGCAAACTGCACGGGGTGCCCTCTTTGCCGCATGGCATAGACGAATGATTGAGCCACCAAAGGAGCCAACTCACTCGGCCCAGTTTCATCAGGAATTCTGACGTGTCTTAAGAAACGATCAGCATGTGCGATAATATTTTGTTGCAGCTGACGTACTCGCGGCATGTATTTATCGATCAATATTCCTTGGACCTGCGGATCTTTCTTACACACCACCACATTAGGGTGCTGGCTTAAAAATTCGCACGCCGCTAAATGGGTGTTATCGGTGCCCGCTTCGCTCATGCTGGCATCAAGAAACAGTCGACGGCCAAGTAACAGTTCATTACGACCCTGAAATTTGTCCACTTTGCCATCGGCTGAAAAGTCGATATAACAATGACCTAAGCTCAAAGAATGATAACCGGATTGGACGACATAAGTGTCGTTAATTCTTAAACCATACTCGTCATCTTTCATCAGCCCTAGTGCACTAAAATCGCCTTGTAATCGGTGGCTATGCCCGCCGACGACAACACTAATGCCTTCCACTTGCTGTGCGAGCTCAATGTCCGCTTCATAACCTAAATGGCTAAGTAGAACAATTTTGTTGATCCCTTTAGCGCGTATTTCAGCAACCGTATTTTTCGCCGTTTGGATAGCGTTAATAAATGGAGTATCGAGATCTGGGTTGGCAATATCAGCCATTTTATCGAGTGACAAGCCGAAAATTGCAACTGTTTCATCACCAGCCTGTTTTTCTATCCAGCGAGCGTATTTACCTTGAGGTTGATAACTTATTACTTGCGGGCTACCGGCTATTGGAAAAGGCTTATTCGATCTTTCATTGGAAAGATCCCAATTGCCAGCTAGCAATGGAAATTGAATACGTTTAACAAAATGGGCAACGGGTTCATTACCCATATCCAGTTCGTGATTGCCTAATGCCATCGCATCAAGATTCAATGCGTTGAGCATGTCCGCATTGGCTTTACCTTTAAATAGCGAGAAATAGAGCGTGCCTTGGAAACAGTCCCCAGCGTGTAAAAATACAAAGGCTCGCTTCATACGCGCCGCATCTTCTTTCAATTGCTGAACTCGTGTTGCAATTCGTGCAAAGCCGCCAGCGCTTACATACGGTGTTAAAGTCTGCTGTTGGATGTGGAGAGTCAATTGCAGCGATGTCGGTTCAAAATATGAGTGAGTGTCATTAATGTGTGCCAGCATAATTGATGCTGGTCTATTCTTTTTATGCATCATTTATCTTTCTCTTCTTTTTCCACTCTATCCTAGCTGAAGAATCATGACAGAATCGTGACTTTTATGAAACGAGTTTGAAAATATAATTACGCTAAGTCAACCTCATCACGCTTTGTAGCCTTTGTCTCATTCGGCTGCCCCTACATAAACACTTGATATGTGAGCCAGCAGCCTACTTATCTGCATAATTTCCATTATGCTTAAAGAAAAACAGACTCAGCGAGAAGCTAACTTGTTGAGTTATAAAAGGAGTCTGCCTATGCATCTAGAGCGAATTGAAATTTCCGGATTCAGAGGAATCAAACGTTTATCGCTCGCTTTTGATGAACTCACCACATTGATCGGTGAAAATACTTGGGGTAAGTCCTCATTGTTGGACGCCTTATCAGTAGTGCTACCAGCCAACGGTGTACCTTATCAATTTGAAATGCAAGATTTCCACGTCGATTACTCTATCGCTCATCCTCAAACTCAGCATTTACAAATTGTCTTAAGCTTTGTTTCTACAGATAAAAATGAATCTCGATCCGGCCGTTATCGTAAGCTGAGGCCGATTTGGGTTGAAGATGAAACGGGTACGAAACGGATATTCTATCGCATCAGTGCCACTCGTGAGCGATATGATATTACCACTCGCTACCTGTTTTTAGACCTCGAAGGCAATCCACTACCGCTGCATCATTCCGAAAAATTAGCGCAAGAGCTGATGAGCTTACACCCAGTGATCCGTTTGAAAGATTCACGGCGTTTCGAGCGACCTTTCGTCAATGGTAACGGTAAAAATTCTCGCGCCGAAAAACGCATTGATAATACCTGTCGTCGTTTACTGGCCATTCCTGGACATGTCAACAAAGGCGAGATGAGAAGTAGCCTTAACTCAATGAATGTATTAGTTGATCACTATTTTTCATTCAAAAGTCAGACACGTAAAAACCCAAGACAGCAACGTGACAGCTTAGTCTATTCCAGCCCAACCGCCGATAAAAACATAAGCCAATTTGTTGAAGAGACTAAAAATAAGCAAACTCGTTTGCTGTTGATGGGCTTACTCAATGCTTATCTGCAAGCCAAAGGCCCAACTGACCTACGACGTTGCGCTAGGCCGCTGCTGATTATCGAAGATCCCGAAGGTCGATTGCATCCTACTCATCTGGCACGCGCTTGGAGTTTACTTCAACTATTACCCATGCAAAAAATTCTCACAACGAACAGTGGTGATCTGCTTGGCTCTGTTCCCCTTCATTCGATTCGGCGTTTGGTGCGTACTTCTGACCGTACCATTGCAAATTCGATGATCTCCCGTGGATTGAGTAAGGACGAACTACGACGTATCGGTTTTCATATTCGTTTTCATCGTTCAGGGGTGCTTTTTGCTCGCTGCTGGTTGTTGGTTGAAGGAGAAACTGAGGTGTGGCTGTTTAGTGAGCTGGCTCGCCAGTGTGGCTATAATCTAGCCGCCGAAGGAGTACAAATTGTCGAATTTGCTCAGTCTGGTCTGAAGTCCTTAATTAAAGTGGCGAAAGCGTTTGGCATTGATTGGCATGTCGTGACTGATGGCGATCCCGCTGGCAAAAAATATTCGTCAACGGTACGCGGTATGCTAACAGGTGATCAAGAACGGCATCGCCTGACCGAACTTCCCGATCGAGATATCGAACATTTTCTGTACTCTCATGGCTTTGAACACTTCTTCAAAGATTTGATTAAAATACCTTACGATCATCCAATCCCTGCGAAAAAAGTGGTCACACGTGTGCTGAAAAAACACGCGAAACCTGATTTGGCGCTTGCCATCGTTTCCCATTGTGAGCAACAAGGTGTGGACTTTATTCCTGTACTGCTGCGCTGGACATTAAAACGCGTGATTACGATGGCCAATGGCCACACGTAAAGGCACACATGATTATGTGCCTCGTATCATTTCCATTTCGCTATATGTGACTAATCTTATATTGAATGGGTATATCAACAATTTTGATGAATCGATACGGATCAATTGGGGTAACCTTTACCAATGTGGATTTCACCAACATTAGTCTTAAACACAAATTAACAAGTTGAGGATTTAGAACGCGTTTCAACAGTTGCGCTATCGCTCAACGTTGGCTGGTTAGATCGTTGATGCAACCACATACCACTTGTTTTCATCGCAAAGCCAAAAATGCCACCGAATAGAAGTGATGGAATAACCAGTTGCCAATCACCACCCGCAGCAAAAGTGGCACAAGCGCCAATAAAGGTTCCAGGGATATAACCAAGCCACGCTTTCGACGCTTGAATGCACATTAAAAATGCCACTACCGCAATGACAACGTAACCCAAAATATCCAAGCTCACCAAACTGGATGAATGAATAATGACCATTGCCCAAAAAACGCCACTGATATTAGTTATCAAACTTTCTGCAAGACCTTTAATACCCTCGGTTGGAGAGGCAAAATAACTCGTACATCCTAAAAAGCCAGCCCATGATAGTAAGCCTAACGAAACGGCTATCCAGCCCCAAACACCAGAAAGAATGCCTGTCGTTAGTGAAATTGCAAATAGTGTGCTCATAGCGCCCTCATTTAGCCGCTATCTGCCTGTCATTTAACAAGCCGTTGCTATAGCGACATCAATAAATCAAGTGCCGATATTAAAAGCTTCAACCACGGATGACTAGTGACCTAAGTCATGAAATAAATGCAATGATTTCACTTATTTCATTGAAATGTTGACGCAAACGATAAATCAACACATTTGAAGTGCTTTTTAATCGAGCATGAGCGTTAGATTAGGTAATGAGGGTGTGTGACATGATGATAAATGCGAACACTCAATAGCTTCACTTATCACACCCCATATTGAGAAGTAACAAAGTAAATCATAACCAAGATTAACAAGCTTAAAGTACGCTTGGTCGTCCTTTCATCATGCGCAGTCCTTCACGCTTAATGCACTCAACCAACGGGTTTTCAGCCATATCTGCTCGCCAAATAAACGACAACGTTCTTTCCATATTCAGATCAGGCACATTGAGCGCTACCAGTTGGCCATTCTCAATAAAGCGTTCTACATCGAGGTAAGGTAAACAAGTTAAGTACGGACCATTCGCAACCATACTGCGTAGCACAGGAACATGTTCGTACTCTCGCCACACATCTAAATCGGAAATAAGATGATGAATCGAGCTATCAAAAATATTACGAGTACCAGAACCGTGTTCTCTTAACACCCATTTGGCTTGTTCAAGCTGTGCAAGACTCACCGTTTTACATTTGGCAAAAGGATGATGAGCCGAAGCTATCACTGTTAGGTGATCTCGACACCACACTTCTTGGGAAATACGGTTATCATCGCATCGACCTTCAATGATACCAAGGTCATATTTGTAGTCGAGGATGCCATCGATCACCCCTTTGGTGCTTTTCACACCAAGCTCAATACGCATCTCTGGGAAATCGTTATCAAGAATGCTGATAAGGTCTGGAACGAGGTGCTCGGCAGGGGTCTGGCTGGCTCCCATACTGATTTCACCGCTAAGCAAGTGCTGATCATAAAAGCCCATTTCGATCTGCTGAGCATCTTGTAATAAACGCTTCGCTTTCGGCCTAAGCCACATTCCCCAATGAGTTAATGCCATCTGCTTTCCTTGTCTTTCGAACAAAGGGCGACCTAACATTTTTTCCAATTGTGCTAGCGACATACTGGTCGCGGATTGAGTTAACGCTAATTTATCCGCAGCTTGACTGACGCTGCCACTATCGGCAACAGCATCGAAAACTGCTAATTGTTTGAGTGAATACCGCACTGCTTTTCCTATTTAGCTTTCATCTACTGCGCGCCACACCTTTAATTTCAAGGGAGTTAATATGCGCAAACGGTTTCATTCTACTCTTTCATTTATTCATATCAATTCATTTGATGAGTAATCTAAAAATTATCAATTTTACTACTTCATGACCCGTTCGTTAGTCTGTATGGGAAGCAAGGCATGACGCTTTGTTTGAACTTGGGAGGTAATTATGAAATTGAGCTTTGGGAGCGTGTATGTCAGCAGCCTACTCTGAAAATAAACAGCTGTTCTCACCGATTGAGATGATGGCAGAAGCCGAGAAATTTGCATTAAGCAAAGCCAAGAAAAGTAGCGGTATGACACTGAGCCTTGCCATTATGGCAGGTGCTTTTATCGGCTTAGCATTTTTGTTCTACATCACTGTCACGACAGGCAGTGCTAACGCAGGTTGGGGGCTCAGTCGGTTAGCGGGTGGTTTAGCCTTTAGCATGGGGCTGATTTTAATCGTGATTTGTGGCGGTGAACTGTTCACCAGTTCCGTATTGTCGAGCATTTCTTGGGCCAATAAACAAATCAGCTTTAGCAAAATGTTATCCATTTGGGGCAAGGTTTATATCGGTAACTTCATTGGTGCCATGTTCTTACTGCTTTTGGTTACTGGGGCTGGTCTCTATCAGTTGGATGATGGTCAATGGGGGTTGAATGCGCTGAACATCGCGCAGCACAAACTGCACCATACACCTGTTCAAGCATTTTCTCTTGGGGTGCTATGTAACTTACTGGTTTGTCTTGCGATTTGGTTAACGTTTAGCTCTGCCAATGCAATGACCAAAGCCGCAATGACAATTTTGCCTGTGGCGATGTTCGTCTCTAGCGGCTTCGAGCACTGCGTAGCCAACATGTTTATGGTCCCTTTAGGCATTGTGATTCAAAACTTTGCACCAGAGAGCTTCTGGCAGCAGCTCGGTATCAGTGCCACTCATTACGCAGATTTGAACATTCATCAATTTGTGGTGGCAAACCTTATCCCAGTGACTTTGGGCAATATTGTCGGCGGTGCTGTGTTGGTTGGTCTCGCCAACTGGTCTATTTTCCGCCGTCCACAACTTAAAGCCGCAAACATTAGCACTATTACGGAAACAGCAACAATTACGTCAGTGAAGGAAACGAAAATGAATAAAACAATTACAGTTAAAGACATTATGAACACCCAACCTGTAACTCTAGGCGTGGAAATGCCAACCGCAGTAGCGATTGATATGTTGCTGGATAACCAGCTCGATAGTGCTCCTGTGGTTGATGTGGCTGGTCGTTTGGTCGGATTTTTCTCAGCTCACGATGTCATGGTGGATTTATGGTGCCAAGACTACCTCCCTACCGAAGGGCAAAAAGTGGTGGATCTTATGAGCCGCGATGTTATCGCCATCGATGCATCTGACCGTCTGATTGATATCGCCGAATTTTTATGTATCGATAAAGAACAGTTATACCCTACTACTAGCATGGGTATTGCTACTCGTTTTAGCTCACTCTCTTTAGAAGAGCGCGCAAAAAGCATGAAAGTGAACAAACCACAAAATCTCCCCGTCCTTGAAGATGGCAAGTTTGTCGGTATGCTAACTCGTAACCATGTACTGGCAGCACTACGTCCAATTTATGGCGAGCGTCTAAGCGTGGTCAAAGAGCGTACGTTAGAAACGGCTTAACACATTGTTTTGTTCAAAACGGTTTTTGGTCAGGAAATAAGTCGCTTGACTAAAAAGCAAAGACCCCGCATTGCGGGGTCTCTTTGATTCATCTATTTCGCTTGTTACTATCCCTGACGCCACCAGCGTCCGACGCACGGGTTTTCAGGATCAAGATATCGATTCAATAACGTTAAGTTGCTGTCGAACAAAATGAGATAAGGTTGAATCTCACTGACACTTAACGCCCTCTTTGTGGCATTGATACACTGCATCAATAAATCCGTAAGACAGCGAACAAAAACCCACTTTGGGTTGTCTGCGATTTTATGGTTGATCGCTAAAATAGCCTCATATGCTATTTGGTAAGGAATGGCTCTCACTTGCGTGAGATCGCGCAGAAATGAACCCGCCACGACACCTTCAAGGTAGACACGGTAAGTCGTTAGTTGATCGACCAATAGAAACAGTTCCGCGGCTAAATGCGTATAAGGGTATTTCATCGCTAGGTGATCGTGCAGATCCGGTGAAATAGCCAGCGTGATCTCCATCATTTCACAGCGTTGTTTAAGCACTCGCAGTAACCCTTGCTCATCCATTAATTGCTGAATTTCAAAAATACGCTGCAAGTGATAGTCGTTAGAAATGAAAGTGACTGGTAGTATTTTTTGCGTGTCAATGTCACCGTTTTTTTGCAGCTCTAACGCGACGTTTTCGATATTTTCCACTGTGCTGGTCGAGTGTTCTTCCAGCAAAATGCGGTTATTCAAAAGTGACACATTGAGCCGAGTAAGCTCCGATTGAAGGTA
This sequence comes from Vibrio sp. V10_P2A27P122, assembly GCF_963874335.1. Classification (NCBI taxonomy): domain Bacteria; kingdom Pseudomonadati; phylum Pseudomonadota; class Gammaproteobacteria; order Vibrionales; family Vibrionaceae; genus Vibrio; species Vibrio sp. V10_P2A27P122. The sequence goes on from NZ_CAWNHY010000010.1 coordinate 9,678, forward strand.
ATGATACATAGCCTTCGCTTCAGAAATCTGTTGCCCTAGCGTGAGCCCACCGCATAAAGCAATGACACTATGATCGATGTCATGACGTTGTAACGCCTTAACGAGGCCATCAACACGGCTACGCCCTTCTAATGTTAATTGCTGATCAACAAGTCGTTTACCCAATACGATATAAAGATGCTCGGCTACCATCGTTATTTTTCTCTCTCCATTCCAGCCACCATAAAACTTGTGTCATAGCAATCGACATCAAGAAAGCAGCAGTATTAAAACGTATGGTTTGGTAACACGTAAATACTCCTACATGTACATAGTGCTTGAGTCAAAAAATAAAATAAACAATCACTTTTTAAACATTACTCAAACGATAGCCACGCATTAGAAATGCTCGTGTATAAAGTAAGGTTTCTGCGATAATTGTTACAATTTATTTATAACTACCAATGATAAAATCCACAGGAATAAACTCTAAATATCCACTACATGGAGAGATTAATATGTGGAATAAACTCAATAAATCAATGATGTTCTGCCAAATGATGTTTGGCTTATCATTTTACGGGGTAATGGTTATCCTAACCCGTTTTTTTCTAGAAGATTTGGATTATAACGAAGCCGATACCATGATGGTGGTAGGAGCATTTTCATCCATTGGCCCCCTTTTTGCGATCGCTGGTGGTTTTATTGCCGATAAGTTCCTTGGCGCTTATCGTTCATTAACCATTGCCTACGGCGCTTTTGCTCTTGGTTACACACTACTGGTGCTGGGTGCCTCAACAACCAACGTCGCGATGGCATTAGCAGGCATCGCTTTAGCGAGCTACGCACGCGGATTAATGTCTCCTTCTTACCCCAGTTTATATAAACGCACTTTTAGCTCCCAAGAACATTTTGAAAACTGTTACCCTGTCAATTATTCGGTAAACAATGTGGGGGCACTACTTGGTCAATATTTATTCCCGATGTTTGTTTTAGTGATCGGTTTTCACGGTAGTTTTATGCTCTCAGCCATTTTGGCAGCGTTCGCCTTTGCCACTTTAATTGTGTTTAACAAATCATTAGTGAATGCTGCAGCTGAGATTGATCAAGCTCCCGTAAGCGTGAAAAACTGGCTCGCCTTTTGTGCAGTATCATGCGCGATGGTTGGGCTAGTTTTCTTCATGTTTTCTAATATGGACATCGGTCAAAACATCGTTTATGCCATTGGTGCGGCTGCCATTTTTTACTTCATCTTTTTGATGTTTAAAGCGAATCGATCCGATACCTTGAAAATGGGCACTATTCTTATCATGACGGTGCTCACCACCTGTTTCTTTGTATATTACGGGCAAATGATGACCTCCATGACCATGGTAACCATCAATACGATGCGTGGTGACTTATTTGGATTAATCCCAATCGCTCCTGAAGCATCAATGGCGATGAACCCATTGTGGTGCATTGTTGCTGGGCCTGTCATTGCTATGACTTTCTCTTCACTGGAAAAGCGAGGCATTAATTTTTCAACAGCCACTAAAATTGGCTTTGCATTCATCTTTACCGCCATTGCATTTGGCATCTTAACCATGGCTGTTATGAATATTGGTGCTGATGTTGTCATCAGACCAGAAGTCTTTTTGATGATCCACTTCTTCCAAGCTTTTGCGGAAGTCATTGTTGGTAGTTTAGTAGTGGCCTTCATTTTGTCAGTGGCTCCCAAGCACATCGAAAACTTTTCGGTTAGCCTCTTTTCAGTCGCCATCGCCTTAAGCGGCATTGTGGGTGCGGTGTTCTCAACCTCCATCGCATTAGAAAAAGGTCAAGTGATCAGTCAGCATATCGTCCAAAGCGTTTATGGCGACTACTTTAAAATGCTCACGATCTTAGCCGTAGTGATGGTAGCAGTGGCCATCGTCGCTTCATTGGTTGTTCGAAAAATGCTTGAAGCATCAAAAATGAACGAACGGGATGAACTTGCAGAAGTTGCACCTAACGAAGTTTAAACATCAGCAAAATGTGAGCATTATTAAGCCTCATACCATTATGCGTATGGGGCTTTTTATCTGCAAAGTTACATATTCCCATCTCTTCAAAGTAAAATAACGTAAATGATAGTTATTATCATTGAATCAATTGAGCACTCAGTTTAAGGTTATACCTACAAAAGACAAAACGGTAATCTAGAGAATAATGAAAAAAGAAACAGAACCTAAACGCTCTTTCTATCCACTCACGGTTGTGGGTAGTCAGCAGATTTCGCCTTCCCTGCAACGCGTTACGTTACAGGGTGACTCAATTGAGCATTTTACACTTGAAAACGAAGGCGATTATATCAAGCTGTTGTTTAGTGAAGATGGTGGCACTGATTTGTCACGGTTAACCCCTGATCAGCGCCCAATAATGCGCACTTATACCATTCGAAGCTTTGATGCGACCAACAATCGCATTGAAATCGATTTTGTACGGCACGAAGCGGAAGATAAGCAGTGTGGATTTGCAGTCAGATGGGCGATGCATACGGCCATTGGCGATACGATTTCAATCGCTGGCCCAGGTAAAGCTCAAGGGTTGAATCCCAATGGGAAATGGTTTTTCTTAGCCGCTGACATGACCGCGATCCCTGCCCTTGCAGCTCAATTAAAACGCTTACCACGTGATGCAAAAGGTTATGCAGTAATTGAAATTGAGCATGTGGATGACAAACAGGCACTACAGGCTCCGGAGAACATAGAGAT